>JAGALE010000153.1 GCA_017625335.1 Lachnospiraceae bacterium | reverse complement strand
TATACTTATGACCATCTTATTCGGGATAAATTCGGATTCAAGAAGTTGGTGGATGTGAAGTATTCGGATGTATTGCAGTTCTATTACTACTTATTAAATGAAAGAGGCATCGCTCTTGGTACATTGGATTCTGTGCACTGTCTTTTACATCCGACATTTCAGTTGGCAGTAAGGGATGATATCATCAGAAAGAACCCTACGGACGGTGTGATGAAGGAAATTTCTAAGAAGGGTGGTAAGAATCGTGGAATCAGACATGCGCTTACTGTGGATGAGCAGAGAGCATTCATGGAGTACATCGCAAATCATCCGGTGTATTATCACTGGTGGCCATTGTTCACAGTTTTATTGGGAACCGGTACACGTATCGGAGAGTGTTTAGGACTTCGATGGCAGGACCTTGATTTTGAGAAGCGAGTAATCAGTATTAATCACAGCGTAGTGTATTATTCCCAGAAGGATACCAAGACAAGCGTTATGCGAGTTTCACTTCCGAAGACCGAGGCAGGTGTCAGAACCATTCCGATGCTTGATATGGTTAAGGATGCATTTGAGATGGAGCGTGAAGCGCAGAAGGAAACTGGAGAGAATATACAGGTGCTTGACGGAATGTCCGGATTTGTATTTACGAATCGCTTTGGCAACATTCCAAATCCGCAGACGGTTAATGATACCATCCGTCGCATCAGGAACAGCTACAATGCAGAGGAAGTATTAAATGCAAAAAAGGAGAATCGTGAGAAGCTGTTGCTGCCACATTTTTCGTGTCATCATTTGAGACATACTTTTGCAACCAGACTGTGTGAGACTGAGACGAACCTGAAAGTAATTCAGGCAATCATGGGTCATCGTAATATCGATACTACGATGGACATTTACGCCGAGGCAACAGAGCGTAAGAAACAAGAATCATTTGAGATTTTAGCTTCAAAATTGGATAGCATTTTTTGAGAAAGGACCCGGCTGGAGTCTGACAACAAAAATCAGTAAATGCAACAATTTGACAACGAATTGGTTTTTATAATAAGTTATGGCAAGCTATCACAACTTGGTGGAAATACAGCAAAAACGTGATAACAAGCGACTTCAAAGGATAGCAAGCAGATAACCTGTGGCATCCCTACAATGAAGAGTTTAAATCAGTAGAAACAGTGTAATGTAGTGCTAGACAATAGCTATCTGTTTGTTTTGTATTATTTAGGACAATTTTCTAAAAGATATTTTAGAAGGTTGTCCTTATGTTATGGAACAATGTGTGAGAAACCTAGTGGATTACATAATGAGAAATGTTTAAGAGATACATAATAACTCATTGTCATTGACGAAAAAAATATAAAGGTGTAGAATTATACTGATTTGGGGAAATTATTAAAGGGCTGGGGAGCATTTTGATTATTTCGGAGGAAAAAACTGTGGATTGTGTATTGTACAGTAAGAATTTGAGAAGGTTTTACGAGTGCTTTGAAGAAGATGTGAACACAGCTAAAGAATGTGCCGAACGCTTAGGAAAGGCCATACCAATTATAGCGGATGAGTTACATCTAGGAAGATTTGATATATGCATTAATGCCCCGGTCAGTCTTCAGGAGGCTAAAGGAATTAATATAGATCATGCAATCTATACTAACCCATTAGGATATGAGCCACATTCCCTTCAAAGTCATTATCGAACTGGAGATCACGGTAAGGTTGTGATTAGAGCCTATCCGGTCAAGGGCTATAGCTGGGATGAGGACGAAATGGAGGCTGTTAAGGCCTTTGAACTTAATGTGTTCTTTATGTGTGGACGTGCCAGACTGATAGAGATGATGGAGGCTAGTATTGTAACAGAGAATACTACAGGTATCTGCAATCATGCTGGATTTATAAGATATGCTTGCGAGATTATGGCTAAAACAGGTCTTCAGGACTACCATAGTTTTAGATTTAATATTAAGAATTTCAAGATAGTTGCCAAGCGCTTTGGCAACAGGCAGGTATTTGATGTATTTCGTGCATATGGACGTGCCATTGAACGATTTTTAGGAGAGGACGGTAAGCTTGCTCATCTTGGCGGTGACAATTTTGTTGCTTTGGTAAAGGATGAAAGGGCAGAAGAGTTCTTAGATTTTCTTATGGCAGTTCCCATTGGCTTAACTGATACAGATGCTCCTGTTATACTAAGTGCAAGAGTTGGAGTTTATAATAATAAGCTAGGTGATAATATAAGTGTTGTTATGGAATACATAGATGCTGCATCAGGTGTTGCTAAAAATACTAATCAGGATGTGGTTTACTTTAAACAGGAAATGCTAGAGAAGATACTTCATGATAAGAATGTTATGGCTACATTTCCCGATGCTATAGCTAATAAAGAGTTTCTTGTTTACTATCAGCCAAAGGTTAGCGTTTGCGATGAAGTTTTATGTGGTTGTGAAGCATTGGTTAGATGGTGTAAGAATGATGTCATTGTACCACCTATGGATTTTGTTCCAGTGTTAGAGGAAAATGGTGCAGTGTGCGAACTTGATTTTTATGTTTTAGAGCAGGTTTGTAGAGATATAAGAGATTGGGTAGATAGAGGGATTACTCCTGTAAATATATCTGTTAATTTTTCCAAGCAGCATATAAGAAACAGAGGGGTAGCTGATAGAATTTTGTCAATCATAGATAGATATAATGTTGACCACTCTTTAATTGAGGTAGAGCTTACAGAAATGTCCGGCTATGATGACTTTGAGAATCTAAGTGCATTTGTTAATAAGATTAAGTCTATGGGGATTAAGGTTTCTATAGATGATTTTGGAACAGGATATTCATCTCTTAATATGCTAACAGAGCTTGAAGTAGATGTGGTAAAGCTGGATCGGGCTCTTACAAGGTGTGTGGAAACGGAATATAGCAAAACAAAGCTTTTGTTGCTTAATATAGTTGATATGGTACATAAGCTTAATTATAAAGCCTTAGCAGAAGGCGTAGAAACTGATGAACAGCTTGAGTTCTTAAGAAATATAGGATGTTCAATGGTTCAGGGATTCTTATATGATAAGCCACTTCCAAAGGATGAATTTGAGAAGAGACTTACAGGAGAAATAAATTACAAATAAAACGGGGAGAAAAACAAAATGGAATTAAAATTAAAAAATGATGAGCCAGAGAAAAAGGTAACTAGAGCACCACAGGATTTAAGTGATGATTACATTGAGGGTAGGGAAGACCTATATGCGTCCTCTGACAACTCTTTGAATGGAACAATGTATACTAATAATCCAGTGAGAATTACTTCAACTGCTAGTGTGTCTGCATCAACTAAATCAAGCTCCAGCTTTGATTTGATGGGGGTTATAAAATGGGTAGTGATAGCTGTTATTGCAATTGTAGGTGTTAAGTTTATATATGGACTTATAAATCCTGAGATTATAGATGTAAGCAGCTATGTTAATATGGATGCGGATGAGTTGGCAAAGAAGCTTGATGTTACATTTGAAAAGGACTGTGATATGAAGAAGATGATAACACATTATTCTAATGGAACAATTACTGTAGATGGAAATGGAGAAATTGGAGTTGTATATATCGATGGAAAGAGAAAGGGTATCCATATCAATAACAAAAAATATAATATGTATGGTGTGTCAATAGGTGATGGTGAGTTTAAAATAGATGATAATATTACCTATGAGTATGACGAAAGCTTTAATGTGCTTGATGATATGTTGGGTGGAAAATCAACTGCCGTATTCTACTATAACAAGGCGAATAATGACTGTTTGGTAATTTTTATAAATGACAAAAGTGCTAGAGTTGTAGCAATGACTTATTTTAATGATTACAAATTAGTTACTCAGAACCTTAGTGGCTTAGAAGAGTAGCAATAAGTCGAAAATATAAGTTGGTATACAAACAATACCCACGAAGAAAAATTTTGAAACAATGTAAAAGGTGTAAAAGATGTAAAAGATAGCATAAATTTCTTGTATATAAGTCAAATTTATGCTATCTTTTATTTATTGATGTAATTCTTAAATAATAGAATACTAAATGATAAAGGGAGGAACTAGATTATGAATTGTTCAATATGTGGAGCACAGATTCCTGATGGACAGCCAAATTGTCCAAATTGTGGTGCTATGGTACAGCAGGCACAGCCAGTACAGCCGATGGGAGGATACCAGCAGCCAGTACAGCCAATGCAGCCAATGCAACCAATGGGAGGATACCAGCAGCCAGTACAGCCAATGGGTCAGCAGCCAATGGGAGGATATCAGCAGCCTATGGGCCAGCAGCCAATGGGAGGATATCAGCAGCCTATGGGTCAGCAACCAATGGGAGGATATCAGCAACCTATGGGACAGGCACAAATGGGTGGTGGTATAAATCCAAATGCTATAGTTGGAGCTCTTAAGGGAGACCTTATGAAGCTTGTTGGATTAGTTGGAGCATTTTTGATATTCCTTACACCATTCTTTACTTGGCTTAAGATGGAGATGTGGGGCGAGAAGGAATCAGGAAACTTTTTTGATATAGCTGATTTAGATGATTGTGGTATATTTACTTTATTAGGTATTTTACTTTTGATTGTAGGTCTTGCAATTATGTTCTGGGATTTAGCTGACTATGCTCCTGCATTTGCTAATATTAAGGCTAAGGTAGCTATGATTCCATATTTTGATATTATACTTTGTGGTGTTGCGTTACTTATTGTGATAATTGCACTTGCACACGGTGACTTAAATGATTACATCGAGTTAGTAGAAGATTGGGGCGGTGAGGCATCAAGAGGCTTTGGCCCTGTTATCGGCTTTATCGGTGTTATAGCAGCAGCAGCTCCAAGAGTTCTTAATATATTAGGAATTAAGATTGGAAAGTAATATTAATTAGTAGATTTATAAGAAGCACATGTTTGTAGTAATCTTCAAGCATGTGCTTCTCTTTGTGAGCTCATGGCAATATCTGAATGCGTTTTTCTTGCCACAAAGACTTGATTTTTACCCCAATATAGAATAAGATAACATAGGATGATTATTATAAATGGGGGACTATTCCCTTTTGTAAGGAGAAAGTAATATGATTGACGAGAATAAGGTTCGACTAATGACGAAAATTGCCATCTACGAGAAGAAGGAAGAAAACAGAAATCTGATGGTAAGTAAGTATTATAAAAGCGATTATGTGAGATACAATGTACTTAAAACATTGATTGCAGCAACCATAGCTTTTTGGGCGGTTATAGGCGCATATGTGTTCATAAAGTTTGACGAATTGCTTTCTAAGGTTAGTGAAGTTGACTACTTTGATGTAATGTATAAGCTTTTGGGAGCATATGTATTTGTGTGTTTGGGATTTTTCTTTTTTGCGCAAATTGTATACTCTTATAGGTATTCCATGGCGAAGCCTGGTCTTATAAGATACAATGCGAATTTGAAAAAGCTTATCGAGTATTATGGTGGTAAGAAGAAAAAGAAGAAAAAAACACCGGCTAAGGTTGTGGGAACCGTTGTAGAGGATGGGTTTGATGTGGAGTTTGAGGAAGCGCCAGAGCAAGCTGCACCGAAGGTTAAGATTAAGAAAACAGATATGATAAGCAAGCGTAAGCAACAGGAGGATGAGGCTCGTAATCAACAAATTATTGAGAATGCTCAAAGACGTAAGGAATGGCTTGCAAGAAAGGCTGCAGAAAAGGCTGAAAGTGATAGAATCAAAGAAGAAAAGCGACGTGCCAGAGAACAGGCTCTGATGGAGCAGCACAAGGCATATTATGCGGATCAGGCAAATCAGACAAATATTGTTAGACCTGATTTTACATATCAGGCAAATTCTGATAATACTAATCCAAGTGACAACAACAACGGAAGGAGTGACAATTAATGTCAAGTTTACTGGCAATTAGAGATACAATTAGAGATTTTTTGAGAAAGTTTGATGAGATTACAACTCCAATATTTAGGTTTATAATGGCGTTTATAATGTTTTCATCTATTAATAGCGCTTATGGCTATTCAGATTTATTTGAGAGAGGGATAGTGGTATTTCTGTTATCAGTTATATCTGCTTTAGTCTCTACCTCCATAGTGGTATTCGTAGGAGGAGTAGTTATTGTAATGAATGCATTTGCAGTTGCTACTGAAGTGGGAATATGTGCACTGTTTATATTCCTACTTATGTATTGCACATATATGCGAGTATTTCCTAATACGGGATGGATTTTGGCATTAGTACCTATTCTTTACATGTGGAATATGCCATATGCAATACCTATTATAGTAGTGATTTTTGCTGGAGCTTCAGGTATTGTTCCTGCTGCTTTTGGAGTGATAATATATCAGTTTGGTTTATATGCTCATGAGATAAAGAATGTACTTGCCTCAGCAACTGAGGAGGATACCTTCCTTGCATATACATATCTTATTGATACTGTGTTAAAGGATAAGGCTATGCTTTTAGATATTATAGTATATGCTGTTGTTATTCTTATTACATTTGTAATTTATAAGCTTCCTGTGGATTATATTTGGTATATTGCCATAGGAGTAGGTGGAGTACTTAATATTATAGCATTTATGTGCTGTGGTATGATGCTTGATGTAGAGATTGAAACCGGAAGTGTAATATTCGGCACTATAATAGGTGTTTTGGTAGCTTTAGTTGTACAGCTTTGTAAGAGTATGGTTGATTATTCCCGCAAGGAAACAGTTCAGTTTGAGGATGATGATTATTACTATTATGTAAAGGCTATTCCAAAGTATAATGTGACAGCTAAGAAGAAAAATGTTGTAAAGATGAATGATCAGATAGAAGAGGTTGTAGAACAACAATAGTAAGATGTGACGGGGTGTTAATATGAATAATTTATTTGAAAAAATAAGTTCATATTTTGATTGGCTTTACTTTCCGAAGATAACTGTTACGGATATAGTAGAGATGATTATTCTTGCCTTTTTGATATACAATGTTATGAATTGGTTTAGAAAAACCAGAGCATGGACATTGGTTAAAGGCTTAATGGTACTTGCTCTTTTCACAATTATGGCAGTTGTATTCAAGTTTAATACTATTCTGTGGATTATTCGTAACACTATCAGTGTAGGTATTATAGCGGTTATTATCTTGTTTCAGCCTGAGCTTAGAAGAGCTCTTGAGGAGTTGGGAAGACGTAATATTGTTCCTGATGTATTCTCTAATGACAAGACTGAAAAGGGAGAAAAGCTTAATGATAATACTATAGCAGAGCTTGTGGCGGCGGCTATTGATATGAGCAAGAGTAAGACAGGAGCCCTTATAGTATTAGAGAATTCTGTGGCTTTAGGTGAGTATGAAAGCACTGGAATTAATGTGGATGCAGCTGTATCCAGGCAGCTTTTAGTTAATATTTTTGAGCATAATACACCTCTTCATGATGGTGCAGTTATTATAAGGAATAACAGAATTGTAGCTGCTACATGCTATCTTCCACTTACGGATCGAAGTGATTTGAATAAGGATTTGGGTACGAGACATAGAGCGGCTGTTGGTATCAGTGAGGTGTCAGACAGTATGACTCTTATAGTGTCTGAGGAAAGTGGTGCTATATCCATAGCTCATTCTGGAATTTTATATAGAAACCTTGATTCAGAGGGCTTAAAGAAGCAGTTGTCTAGATTACAGAACAAAGCAACTGAGCCTAAGCGATTTAGAAGAAAGGGAGGTAAGAAGAATGAAAAGCAAGATAAGAAGTAGTGTTCTTAACAACTTTTGGTTGAAGCTTTTATCTATAGTATTAGCCTTCCTGCTATGGCTTGTGGTTATGAATGTGTCAGACAGTATGATTACAGTCAAGATAAAAGCCATACCTGTTCAACAGCTTAATGGTGCAGCCTTAGACGAGTTGGATAAGGTTTATGACGTTGCGAAGGGTGAGACTGTAGATATAGTTGTAAAAGGAAGAAGATCTACAGTAGAGGGTATGTCTGCCGAGGATTTTATTGCAACAGCAGATCTTTCAACTATGTCCATAACAAATACTGTGCAAATTACAGTTACAGCCAAAAGTGTTGGCGTTAGAGATGAAATAACAGTTACCTGTGTAGATAATGTTATGAGACTAAACCTAGAGGAAAAGGTTAGCATTCAGCATTCTGTAAAGGTGAAAACCTTTGGCTCTGAGAAGAGTGGTTATTCGGTGTGTGGATATCAAACATCACCTAACATTATAACAGTTGAAGGTCCTAAAAGTGCTGTTGAAAAGGTAACAGAGGTTGTTGTGAGAGTTGATGTGTCTCATCAGTCGGAGTCTATGGATTTAGAGGGAGCTATAGAGCTATATGATGCATATGGCGACTTGATTAGTAATGACAAAGTTATTGTGAATCAGGATACTGTAAAGGTACATCTTGATGTGTATCCAACCAAAGAGGTTCCTGTAACTGTGGATATAAAGGGTAGTCCTAAGGAAGGCTACACTCTGACAGAGGTTTTATACCAGCCACAGACTGTATATGTTGCAGGACTTCCTGAAGATATAGAGGGTGTGGAAGGTATAGTTATAAATGATGTATCTATAAGTGGAATGGATACAGATTTAGAAACAACGGTTAATTTGAATGAATATCTACCTAAGAATATATATTTGGCGGATAGTGATGGAGAGGTTGTTATTACAGCAGGAATTGAAGAACTGGCAACTAAGGATATAACCCTAAGTGCAGAGGATATTAATCTATTGCAGAAAACAACTGATAAGAATTATTCTCTAGAATTATCAGATGATTTTGTGATTAAGGTAACAGGACTTGATTCTTTAGTGTCAGAGGTGACTTTAGAGAAGCTGGCACCAAGAATTTATTGTAAGGACAGATCAACTGGTAATCATAGCAATGTTGAGATAGAGCTTAATGAGATAGCGGGAGTAACATGTTCTATTGAGGGAACAGCAACCTTGACTATTTCAGCTCAATAAAAGAGAGGGATGCTTGTGGAGCAAAAGTTTAAGGAAGCAATAGGCGAGTGTAATTATATAGTTTTCTTTGGCGGCGCAGGAGTTTCCACAGAAAGTGGAATACCTGATTTTAGAAGCGTAGACGGATTATATAACCAAAAATACAAATACCCACCAGAGGTTATGGTAAGTCATAGCTTTTATGTAAGAAATACCGAAGAGTTCTTTGAATTTTACAAAGACAAGATGATATTTCAGGATGCTAAGCCAAATCAGGCTCATCTAAAGCTTGCAGAGCTTGAAAAAAAGGGAAAGCTTAAGGCTGTAATAACTCAGAATATAGATGGTTTACATCAGGCGGCAGGAAGCGAGGAAGTATTAGAATTACATGGCTCAATCCACAGAAATTACTGTGAAAACTGTGGCAAAAAGTATAACCTTCAATATGTACTTGATAATCCTGGAGTTCCAAAATGTGATGAGTGTGGTGGGATAGTAAGGCCTGATGTGGTTCTTTATGAGGAAGGGCTAGATAGCAATACACTTAATAGAACTGTGGATCACATAAGAAAGGCAGATATGCTTATTATCGGAGGGACTTCACTTGCTGTATATCCTGCAGCAGGGCTTATCGATTATTTCAAAGGAAAATATCTAGTGGTTATTAATATGGCGCCAACTCCAAGAGATAAGTTTGCTGACATAGTTATAAACCGAAAGATTGGAGAGGTATTTTCAAAATTGTAAATCTTAATTATTAATAAGGGCCTTGTGCTATAAACTTACAATCCCAGTCACGACAGGGTAGTATGTTTGTAGCACAAAGCCCTTATATTTTGTTTATATTTTTGTAATATTATTTTTTTACAACGCTGGTTCTCTTATTCTTTTTGTTTTCGTAAAGAGCAGCATCTGCATGATGCATTACCTCTTCTATATTAAGAATTGGAGAACAGGTAAATGTACTTATTCCTAAGCTTATATCAATATAGTATGGTTCACCGCAAGATTCGTTAAGCTTTGTTGATAATTCGGATATAGTATTTCTAATGGCGGTAGGTCTGGTTGGGTCGTCTAGGAATGCAAATGCCACAAACTCGTCGCCACCGATTCTTCCTATAATGTCATCATCGTTAAAGCTCTTTGTTAGAATTTCAGCAATGCTCTTGATGGCGAAATCTCCGCTCTTATGTCCGAATATATCATTAACCTGCTTCAGGTTATCCATATCAGCGAAAACTAACATAGCACGCTTTCCATCGTTGTACTGGGAGTTAACGATTGACCTTACGCTATCTAAGAAGCCTCTACGGTTATTAATACCTGTAAGAGAATCAGTGATAGAAAGCTTGTTAAGAAGCTTATTCTTTTCGTTAAGCTCTGTTGCAGATATGGCAAGCTTTTTCTGTGTAGAGAGCTGCTGTCTCATAAGCGATATAAAGTTAAGTGAGGTTGAAAGCTGCAATGTGGATGGATAAATATTTCCAAAGTGAGCCACATCAATTTCACCTACGAATAATCCGTATTGAATATTGTTTGTAAATAAAGGTGACAATACTAAGGTTTTTCTTCTATCTGCTTCAGAGTATTTATTGTCAAATACTTCGTCAGATGAGATTATTCTTTCGTCTCCAGAAAGGTATGTAACCTTTCCGTTATTATCACATACCTGAAGATATAAGGTCTTAGGTATCTTCCAGGAACCGTTAGGTAAAAGCATAACAGATTCGTTGTAAATATATAAGTATGAGCTTACAAAATGTGAATCCTCCAAACGTTCCATAATAAGTCTGAAGCAAGATTCCTCGTCATCGCTTGTGGTGAGAGTATCTCTTGTGATGTACATTGAATCCCATACATTTGACTTGTGCTGACGAATAGTATTGTACAATGTATTTGAAGTATCAAATACTAATATTGATAATATTTTGTTGAATAATCTAGCTATGGAGTTAGAAAGCTCAGGTGTATCGGCAAGATATACTAGAAGCTTGTTAAACTCTCTAATAGCGTAGGTGAATTTATCTCTGCTAAAGTAATGTACAATAGGAGAACGAAGAAATTCGGTTATAATATGTCTAATAGAATCTATATCAAAGTTTAAGTCGCCTGTAACAACTATAGGGTGAAGTATTTCCTTGAATAAAGGAGTTACACTATTAACTAGCTCAAGGTAATAGAAAGAGCTGCTGTAATCCTTGAATAGATACCCTAATATATTGTTGATAAGCTCATATGTATCATCAACCTTGTCTAAGGTTATGCCTGCGTCGTTTATTCCTTTGAGTCTATAATTCTCGCATCCACAGGAAGTACGGATAACGAGACTTGAGTTAAGTACGCTAAGATTTGTTTTTCCTGTTTCTAAGAGATTAATAACCTCGTATACTGAATGATAGCCCATATCCATAATCTTGTTATGAACAGTGGTTAACATAGGACTTAATACTATGGAAGCAGGTGAATCGTCATAGCCTGTAACAAGAATGTCCTTACCGATTTCGAGTCCTCTCTTTTTAATAGCTGTATAACCGCCTATAGCCATTTGGTCATTGGCGAAAACTATAGCCTCAAGGTCGGGATTTCTCTCCAACAAATCGTCAACTATTTCCTCTGTGAATTCAGAGAAATTACCGTAGACAATTCTTCCCTCATCTACAGGGATATTATTCTCCTTAAGAACCTGCTTATAAGTGTTAAGTCTATCCTTTGCATCGGCGTTTTCCTTACGACCGCTGACAAAACCAATTTTAGTTTTGTTATGTTCTTTAACAAGATGCTCTATAGCAAGACGCATACCGGTTTTGCCCTCTGTGTACACGCAAGGGTAGCCTGGAATTTCAATCTCTATTGTAATAATTGGAATGTCAAAATTCTTAAGAAATGCAATCATGTCACTTTCTGACAGGAAGCTACCTATAGAACCTATAGAAACAATAAGCGCATCAAGAGTATTCTTAGACGCATAGTAAAATATAGAATTGTACTGATAG
Organism: Lachnospiraceae bacterium; assembly: GCA_017625335.1. Lineage (GTDB taxonomy): Bacteria > Bacillota > Clostridia > Lachnospirales > Lachnospiraceae > Coprococcus_C. The sequence continues at coordinate 19,461 of JAGALE010000153.1, read as the reverse complement.
TCAAAACGAGCATTCTTAGGGTCGTTGTATGAAGCGTTCATAAACATACCCGGGAATACTATAAGATTGACATCCAGCTCTTTTGCGGTATAGTCTACACCCTTACACACCTCGTATGCATAATCGTTATCTAGGTGACAGGTGAAAAAGCCGATGTTAAGTCTTTTTTTGTTACCCATAATTTCACCCCCAACAAATTCTAAAAAAATGTTAATATACCTAGTTTTTATACTACCACTTTAGACATAAAAATTCAAGAAAATGCAACGTAATATATCCTAAATATATGTTAAAAGTAATGTTATTTTTGGCTATTTTTCAGGTTTACAAACTGTTCTATATGAACTATAATAAATGAGATGTAAAAACATTCAAACATTCAGGAGGATTTTTAATATGGATTACAAGAATGCCGGAGTTGATATTGAGGCAGGCTACAAGTCAGTTGAGCTTATGAAGGAGCACATTAAGAAGACTATGAGACCAGAGGTTCTTACTAATATCGGAGGCTTCTCAGGTGCATTTTCCCTTAAGAAGATTAAGGACATGGAGGAGCCGGTTTTACTTTCAGGTACAGATGGCTGTGGAACAAAGGTTAAGCTTGCTATGATTATGGATAAGCATGATACAATTGGTATCGATGCAGTTGCAATGTGTGTTAATGATATTGCATGTGCCGGTGGTGAGCCATTATTCTTCCTTGACTATATAGCATGTGGTAAGAATTACCCAGAAAAGATAGCAACAATTGTTAGTGGTGTAGCAGAGGGCTGTGTTCAGTCAGATGCTGCCCTTATCGGCGGAGAGACTGCTGAGCACCCAGGCCTTATGCCAGAGGATGAATATGATGTGGCAGGCTTTGCTGTTGGTGTTGTTGAGAGAAAGGATCTTATTACAGGCGCTGATATTAAGCCAGGTGATGTAATTATTGGTATGGCATCAAGTGGTGTACACAGCAATGGTTTCTCTTTGGTTCGTAAAGTGTTTGATATGACAAAGGAGTCTCTTGATACATATTATGATGAGTTAGGAAAAACTCTTGGTGAGACGCTTCTTGCTCCAACTAAGATATATGTAAAGGCATTAAGAAGCGTAAAGGAGTCAGGTGTTAGAATAAAGGGATGTAGCCATATTACAGGTGGTGGCTTCTATGAGAATATTCCTCGTATGCTTCCAGAGGGAGTTACAGCTGTAGTTAAGAAGGATTCTTATGAGGTTCCTGCTATTTTTAAGCTTATGGCTAAGACTGGTAATATTGAGGAGCAGATGATGTACAATACTTATAATATGGGTATTGGTATGATGATTGTTGTTGACCCTGCAGATGTAGATAAGACTATGTCAGCGCTTAAGGCAGCAGGCGAAGAGGCATACGTAATTGGTGATATTAAGGCTGGCGAAAAGGGAGTAGAGATATGCTAAGAGTTTTGGTTATGGTTTCCGGTGGCGGAACCAATCTACAGGCCATAATTGACAGTGTAAAATCAGGTGATATTACTAATGCCAAGCTTGTTGGTGTTATAAGTAATAACTATGGAGTTAAATCCCTGGATAGAGCTAAAAATGCAGGTATAGATGCCTGTGTTGTATCACCTAAGGATTTTCCGGATAGAGCAGCATTTAATCAGGGACTTTTGGATAAGGTTAACAGCTATAAGCCTGACCTAATTGTGCTTGCGGGCTTCCTTGTTGTGATTCCTGAGAAGATGATAGATGAATACGAGAATAGAATTATTAATATTCACCCATCACTTATACCATCCTTCTGTGGAACAGGCTATTATGGACTTAAGGTTCATGAGGCGGCCTTAGAGCGTGGTGTTAAGCTTACAGGAGCTACAGTTCATTATGTGGATAAGGGAACTGATACAGGTCCAATTATCATGCAGAAGGCAGTAGCGGTTAAAGAAGGAGATACTCCTGAGATTCTTCAGAGAAGGGTAATGGAGGAGGCTGAGTGGAAGATACTTCCTGCAGCTATTAATCTTATTGCTAATAGTGGTTGTTAATGGTTATGGGTAACAGCTCAAAGAAGAATATTAGATAAGATTATTAGATGATTAGAAACTAAATATTATTTGATAAAGAATTAATGGGCTGTCCCATTATCCATCCTTTTGGGGCGGATAAAGAGACAGCCTTTGTGACAATATATAAGTAGGTAAGGAGGATATGATTTATGAAGGTACTTATAGTAGGAGGCGGCGGTAGAGAGCACGCTATCGCTTGGAAGTGTAAGGAGAGCAAGAGAGTAACTAAGCTTTATGCAGCACCTGGTAATGCAGGTATTGGTGAGCTTGCGGAGTGTGTAGATATATCAGTTATGGATGCACCTAAGTTAGTTGCATTTGCTAAGGAGAATGACATAGATTTAACAATTATTGCACCGGATGACCCACTTGTGGCAGGTGTAGCAGACGAATTTGCTAAGGCTGGCCTTAGAGCATTTGGTCCTGTTAAGAATGCAGCTATTATCGAGGGTTCAAAGGCATTTTCTAAGGACCTTATGAAGAAGTATAATATTCCTTCAGCTGCTTACGAGACCTTTGATAATGCAGATGCAGCATTAGCTTATCTTGAGACTGCTAAGATGCCTATAGTTCTTAAGGCAGATGGTCTTGCTCTTGGCAAGGGAGTTCTTATTTGCAATAACCTTGAGGAGGCTAAGGAGGGTGTTAAGACCCTTATGCTTGATAAGCAGTTTGGTACTGCCGGAGATAGAATTGTAATTGAGGAGTTTATGACTGGAAGAGAGGTTTCTGTTCTTTGCTTCTGTGATGGAGAGACTATTAAGCCTATGGCTTCCGCTCAGGATCATAAACGTGCTAAGGATAATGACCAGGGACTTAACACTGGAGGTATGGGTACATTTTCTCCAAGTCCATTCTACACTGATGAGGTAGATGAATTCTGTAAGAAGTACGTATATCAGGCAACAATTGATGCCATGAAGGCTGAGGGAAGACCATTTAAGGGTATACTTTTCTGCGGACTAATGCTTACAGAGGAGGGTCCAAAGGTACTTGAGTACAATGCAAGATTTGGTGATCCTGAGGCACAGGTTGTACTTCCACGTATGAAGAATGATCTTATTGACGTTATTGATGCTTGTATCGATGGTACACTTTCTGATGTAGAGCTTGAGTTCGAGGATAAGGCGGCAGTTTGTGTTATCCTTGCATCTAATGGTTACCCTGAGGCTTATGAGAAGGGATTCCCAATTGAGGGCTTAGATACATTTAAGGATAAGGACGGATATTACTGCTTCCACGCTGGAACTAAGATGAGTGATGGAAAGGTAGTAACTAACGGAGGAAGAGTTCTTGGCGTTACAGCTAAGGGCGAGGATTTAGTTAAGGCAAGAGCTAATGCATACGAAGCTACAAAGTGGGTAAGCTTTGAGAATAAGTATATGAGAAATGATATAGGTAAGGCTATTGACGAGACTAATTAGAATTTTGATTTGGGCAATGCCCATATGAACCGATAATAGGAAGAAGGTTTGGCATGATAATACACATTGATTTTAATAGCTCTGAAGCAATATATATGCAGCTAAGAAATCAAATAGTAATAGGAATTGCACAGGAAGAGATAAAGCATGGCGAGTCTCTGCCCTCTGTGAGGCAGCTTGCAGAGGAGCTGGGGGTAAATATGCATACTGTTAATAAAGCCTACGCTATCCTTAAAAATGATGGATACCTTACTTTAGATAGGCGTAAGGGGGCGGTGGTAAGTGTTTCTATGGAGACTAGACCTCAGAGTATGGAAACCATGAATGTGGGTATGCGTATGATGGTGGCAGAAGCCATCTGTAAGGATATAAGCCTTGCTGAGATGCATCAGATTATCACAGACATGTATAAAGAATTCGGTGACAAAACAGGTGGAGATAGTTAGTGAAATGTGGCTATCTTAAAACCAATTATGGAGGTAATCTATGAAGTTAGAGTTTACTAGTCAGGCAAAGGAAGTTATGGAGAAGGCCTGCGATATTGCATATTCCTTAAGAAGCAACTTTGTGGGAACAGAGCATCTTTTGTGTGCCCTGATAGAGGTAGATGAGGGTGCGGCCTGGGAGGTGCTTAGGGCAAATGGTGCCAAAGCTAATGTGGTTAGAGAATATATTATTAACACTGCACAGGCAAAGAAGAGAACTAAGAAAACAGAGAATTCGTATTCAGAAAAGCTTAAGGATGTACTGAAAATTAGTGAAGTAGAGGCGAAAAAGACCGGACGTAATGAGATAGGAACTGCTCATCTTCTCCTTGGTATAATTTGGAGCAGAGATACTATAGCTGTAACCTTGCTTAATTCTATGAATATTAATATTCAGAAGCTTTTTGCAGATATACTTGCAGCAACAGGAATCAGACCAGAGGGTATAAAGAGAGCGGTTGCTAATCTTAAGGGTACAGCAAAAAAGAATGACAAGGCAAGTACCTTGGACCAGTATAGTAGAAATCTTACCAGACTGGCTCAGGGAAAAACTATGGATCCTGTTATAGGAAGAAATAAAGAGATAGAGAGAGTTATGCAGATTCTCTGTAGACGTATGAAAAACAATCCATGCTTGGTTGGTGAGCCTGGAGTTGGTAAGACTGCAGTGGTAGAGGGATTATCTCAGCTTATTGCCGCTGGCAATGTTCCTGAGCAGCTTAAGGGCAAGCAGATTATTAATCTTGATTTGTCAGCTATGGTTGCAGGCTCTAAGTATAGAGGAGAGTTCGAGGAGCGTATTAAGAAGGTTATGGCAGAGGTTAAGTCTGCAGGTAACATTATTCTTTTTGTGGATGAGCTTCATACACTTATAGGTGCCGGTGGCGCAGAGGGTGCAATTGATGCATCTAACATCTTAAAGCCTGCACTTTCCCGTGGAGAGGTTCAAATGATTGGAGCAACCACTAGCAATGAGTATAGAAAGTATATTCAAAAGGATGCTGCCTTAGAGAGAAGATTCCAGCCGGTAACAGTTGAGGAGCCTACTCGTGAGGAGGCTATAGATATACTTAAGGGGTTAAGAGAAAAGTATGAGCAGCATCATGGGGTTGTTATAGAGGATACGGCTATAGTGGCAGCGGTAGATTATGCTGTGAGATATATTAATGACAGATTTCTTCCAGACAAGGCAATAGATCTTATAGATGAAGCCTCATCTAGAAAGAAGCTTGGACTTTTTTCTAAGGATAAGACCTTGGTTAAGCTGGAGGATGAGAGTGATTTCTTAGAGCAGGAGTTAGAGGATGCTCTTGCTGATGGAGACATTCTTAAAGCTAAGGAAATTAAAAATCAGTATCAGCAGGTAGTTAAAAAGCTAGAGAAGGCGAGACAAAAGGTAGAGGAAACCAATAATATTTTGCTTTCAATCAATGATGATGATGTGGCACAGGTTGTATCTGTGTGGACTAAGGTTCCTGTAAGTAAGCTTACTCAGGCAGAGTCAACCAGATTGCTTAAGCTTGAGGATACTCTTCATAAGCGTGTGGTTGGTCAGAATGAGGCAGTTGATGCTGTAGCTAAGGCTATTAGAAGAGGTAGAGTTGGTCTTAAGGACCCTAAGAGACCTATTGGATCATTCTTGTTCTTAGGACCTACAGGTGTAGGTAAGACAGAGCTTTCAAAGGCATTGGCAGAGGCTGTTTTCGGTGATGAAAATTCTATGATAAGGGTTGATATGTCAGAGTACATGGAGAAGCATTCGGTGTCTAAGATGATTGGTTCGCCCCCTGGCTATGTAGGCTTTGAAGAGGGTGGTCAGCTTAGTGAAAGAGTTAGAAAGAATCCATATTCTGTAGTACTTTTTGATGAGATAGAAAAGGCACATCCGGATGTGTTTAATATGCTACTTCAGGTGCTTGATGATGGTCACATTACTGATTCTCAGGGACGCAAGGTTGATTTTAAGAATACTATTATTATCATGACAAGTAACGCAGGTGCTCAAAGGATTATGGATCCTAAGAAGCTTGGCTTTTCGGCAGTGGCTAATGAGGATGCAGACCATAATGATATGAAGTCTGGCGTTATGGAAGAGGTTAAGAGAATGTTCAAGCCGGAATTCATTAACCGAATTGATGATATCATAGTATTTAGAGCTTTGAATAAGGATAATGTTAAGGAGATTACAGGCATTATGCTTAGAGAGCTTAAGGTAAGAGTGAAGAAGCAGATGAACATAACTCTTAGCTATGGTGATGCCTTGAAGAACTTTGTGTTTGACAAGGGCTATGATAAGAAGTATGGTGCAAGACCTCTTAAGAGAACAATTCAAAGTGAGATTGAGGATAAGCTGGCAGAAGAAATTTTATCTGGAAATGTGAATGCGGGAGATAAGGTTAGCATCAAGGTTGAGGATAAGAAGGTAATATTTAAGACACAAAAATAATACAAAAATCTTGTGGCAAATTATCCGTCCATATTGTATAATTATTTTATATAATTTAAGACTCGTAGGAAGAGTCTTAGTGCAGAATTTTTGTCGGCCAAGGCTGACAATTACATAGATATATTTTGCACATATGGTGGGTGTTCTAGCAAGCTATAACTAAATACGATGGAGGACGAAATTATGGCAGTAATTCAGGAATTGATTCGCGAAGAAGAGACAGGGGCATTAAGCTTTGGTAACTATGAGCTTGAAGCAAAGACTAAGAAGGATGGCTTTAATTATAACGGAGATGTATATAAGATAAAGACATTTAAAGAGATTACTAAGCTTGAGAAGAATGGTATGTTCGTGTATGAGTCAGTTCCAGGTACAGTTGTACATAATTTTATGGCAACTGACAAGGAAGTAAGATTTGAGGTTGAGGGCTTAGGTGATTCGCAGGTTACCTTAGAGCTTGAAGCGGAGAAGGAATACAAGGTTCATACAGATGGAATTTACGTTGGTAAGATGAAGACAAATCTTGGCGGAAAGCTTAATGTTAGTGTTATGCTTGATGCTGGCAAGGCTGTTGAGGTATCTATAGAAAAGATGTAATCAAGAAGATGTAATCAAGAAAATGTAAAGAGGAGATTAATAGTGGCAAAGGAAAAACAAGTGTTTTTCTGTAAGGAATGTGGCTATGAATCTGCCAAGTGGTTAGGACAGTGTCCGGGATGTCAGTCCTGGAATACATTTGTAGAAGAGAAGATTAAAGTAGGCGCACATAAGACTTCCGCGAAGAAGGATGTAGTTGCGCCTACTAGTATTTTAAAGGCAACTACAGCAGATGAAAGTCGTATCAAGACAGAAATTAAAGAATTAGACAGAGTACTAGGTGGTGGAATAGTTAAGGGTTCCCTTGTTTTAGTAGGTGGAGATCCTGGTATAGGAAAGTCTACCATACTACTTCAAATGTGCAGGAATCTAGTTCATGCAGGAGTTGATACTTTATACGTATCAGGTGAGGAGTCTGCAGGTCAGATTAAGATGAGAGCAGAAAGACTTGGTACATTTGATAAGGATATGACCTTACTATGTGACAATGATATGGATAACATATCTGCAGTTATTCAGAAGAGCAATGCATCAGTAGTGGTTATTGATTCTATACAAACAGTGGCACTAGATGAGATATCTTCTGCGCCGGGAACAGTGTCTCAGGTTAGAGAGGTTACTGCAAGACTTATGCAGCTTTCCAAGCAGAATAATGTGGCTATATTCATAGTTGGTCATGTGACCAAGGAGGGTACTGTTGCAGGTCCTAGAACCTTGGAGCATATGGTGGATTCTGTTCTTTATTTTGAGGGCGATAAGAATAACGGATTTAGAATATTGAGAGGTGTGAAGAATAGATTTGGATCCACTAATGAGATAGGTGTATTCAATATGACTGATAAGGGATTGGAGGAGGTGGATAATCCATCTCAGATGATGCTTAATGGAAGACCAGAAGGTGTATCCGGTTCGGTTGTGGTATCCTCCCTTGAAGGAAGTCGTTCTATATTAGTTGAGCTTCAGGCTCTTGTGTGTCAGACTAACTTTAATATGCCAAGACGTACCTCTGTAGGTGTAGATTTTAACAGAGTAAATCTTATTATGGCTGTTATGGAAAAACGAGCAGGTATGAATCTGTGGGGCTTTGATGCATATGTAAGTATTGCTGGAGGTATGAGGATTAATGATCCTGCTATAGACCTTGGTATATCCTGCGCCATTGCATCTAGCATGAGGAACAAGCCTGTTGATGAGCACACTATGATTATCGGTGAAATCGGACTTGCGGGAGAAATTCGTGGTGTGTCTAACATTATGCAGAGAGTGAAGGAAGCCGATAAGCTAGGCTTTAAACAGTGTATTATTCCTGCCTCTAATTATGACGCAGCTATGGATAAGCTAGATATTAAGGTTATCAGGGTGGCTAACATTGTGGAGGCGTTGGGAGCAATATAAAAGATAAGAGGACAGAAAAACGTAAATGTTTTTTCTGTCCTTTTATATTGATTTCACAAAGACGTTATATTATAATATTATAGGGTGCTATCTCGTTGCACGTAAAGACAATGGAGTGGTTGACCTTTCAACCTGTATGTATACATATACAGAGCTTCCATATGTTAAGGAGGATGATGGATATGGATAGTACAAAGGAAAGGGAATTTTTTGATGATAAAGATGAGCATTAAAAAAGCAACCACGAACCGATCCAAAGCTTCTGGTTGCTTTTTTAAGTAACTTGTAGATAAAAGGTCAGCCATCTCGTCTTTGAGATAGTACCTTTACTTTTTTATGATACAATATTCTTTCGACTATGTCAAATTCTTTCGGGGAAACTACATGTTCCATAATCCATATGCCGGTATATTAAGTATCTTTCCATCCATAGACACCTGATCTAATGATATTTTTAATGTCAACTCAGTGTCTGGTGTTTTGGCAAGGAAGGCTTTGATATTCTGTGCCTTCTTGTTGGATATAAATCTTATATCTACAGGGATTGGTCCCTTTTCACCCTGGTATACAAATGGCACTCTGGCTGTTGCACCTGAGGTCCAATAGTATAGATTGCCCACATTATGGCTAAGCTCCTGGAATAAAAACTGCTCAGCGATTGCACCGTTTTCCTCGGCAAAGATTTCTTCTATGGTAAGCTCTTCCTTCATAGGAAGACCAAAGGCTGCTCTAAGTAAACCGTGGTCGATGTAGAAAAGCTCGAAGGCCTTGTAATCTACGTAATCTTCAAGTGGCATTATACCCTTCTCTAATTTAGGAAGCTTTCTGGCAATACCAAGATTACATAGTGCCTGAGTTGCTTCGGAATATTCTCTGCTTCTAGCATTAGAATCTACAAAGCGATACATAAACTTCTTATTGTCCTTTGTTAGCTGCTTAGGGATGCTTTTCCATATACGCTTACAGCGCTGACCTAAGGCCTGTGAGAATTTATCCTTAATTAGAACGCGGTAATCCTCCAAAAGCTCTAGCTGGACAGGACGAACATCCTTAAAGTCCTTATTCTTAAGGTAAGCTAAAACCGCACCTGGCATACCGCCTATTAATAAATATTCCTTAAGCATAACGGAGATAGCATTAACCTCCAGGGTAGTAAGAGGCTTGTCTTTGTTATTACGGATAGCATTCATAAATGGATGAGCCTTGTTGGCAATCATATATTCTTCAAAGGTCATAGGACGCATTCTAATGATGTTGAACACATCCTGATGTGAGTATTCATATTCTGTAATTTCCATAGTAGAAGCAATAAGGCAGATAGAATAGTCCTTATGGCTTTTGGAAAATTCATAGAAGAAGTTGGCACAATCAGGAATGTCCTGCACGTTATCAAAGATAAGCAGACAGTCATTAAGCTTTGCATTCTCGAAATGCTCCTCTAAAAGAAAGTCCATATCTAAAACTCTTGCCCCTATGGACATATCGTTTAAATCTTCCTTGGATAGAAGGATGGAATCCTCTATATCCCCTTCGTCTGTAGCTTCTGCTTCTGATGCTTCCCCTGAAGTATCTTCTTTTTCTGGCTTAACTCCTGCAATTACATTAGCAAAGGCAGGGTACTGGGCGCAGTCAATATATCGCTGAGATGGGAAAAATGCTGTAGCAAAATCCTTGATGGTCCAAGTTTTGCCTACGCCGTGTGCGCCCTTGATAAAAAGGATGCGACGACGCTTTTCCTCATACCAGGAAACTAATTCAGTAATTACGTTTCTGTACATACAATTTCTCCTTAAATATAGATATGTATATTTTATAAAATTATCACTCTAGTGTCAACAAACTAAGATAAAGTAAAGATTAAAAAATACACAGTATTTTCACTTGTTGGATTATGTCTAAAATGATATAATATTTTCGCAATTATTTTGGCATGACTTATGTGCGAAAAGGGGATTATTTAACTAAAATAAGAGACAATTTATATATAGCAAAGGAGATACCATGAAGGATAGGTGGAATAAAGGATATTTTAAATTAGGTTTAGTTATAACCGTATCGTTATGTATATGTACTATATTTGGTGAGGTTATACAGAACTGGAGGGGGATAGCAGGGGCTATAGGTACATTTTTCTCTGCGTTAACACCATTTATTATAGGATTAGTTTTGGCATTTTTGCTTAATCCTATTATGGTATATCTAAGAAGAGGCTTTGCGTATATTTTTAGCAAAAAGATAAAAAAAATGGATTATGACAGGGCCTTTAGAATATCTAAAACTCCTTGCCTTATTGGTACCATACTAATCTTTATGCTTTTGTTAGCGGGTATTATAAGATTGATTATACCTAATCTTGTTATAAGTATTCAGGATTTGTATGATAATATGCCTACATATTTAAGTAATGCTCAAAGCTGGATAGAGAAGATGTTTGCAAAGAATGACAAGCTGGAGGGACAGCTTAGCAACATTATTCAATTTGTTAGTGAGAATGCTACTACATTTTTGGCAGACAAGATACTTCCTAATATGGATGACATACTTCTTACTGTCTCAGGCGGATTGGTAACAGGTGTTACAGCAGTGTTTGACTTTCTGGTGGGAATTATTGTTGCTATATATCTTCTTAGCAGTAAGGATGTGTTTATTGCTCAGGGTAAGAAGATTGTGTATTGTTTATTTCCTAAGAAGACAGGTAACAAATTGTTGCAGGGACTAAATTATGCCAATTCGGTATTTGGCGGATTCATTAATGGCAAGATTATAGATTCTGTTATTATAGGAATTTTGTGTTATATATTTACTGCAGCAGTTGGAATGAAGTATGCAGTACTTATAAGTACTATAGTTGGAGTTACTAATGTTATACCATTTTTTGGACCATTTATCGGTGCCATTCCTGGAGCGCTTTTAGCCCTTATGGATGACCCGCTCATGTTAATTATTTTCGTGGTATTTGTAATAGTACTTCAGCAGTTTGATGGCAATATACTTGGACCACTTATTCTTGGCGATTCTACAGGACTCTCTGGTATGTGGGTGCTTGTTGCAATCCTTGTGGGAGGAGATCTGTTTGGTGTAGCCGGAATGATACTTGGTGTTCCTGTGTTTGCATGTATATATGCATTCTTTGCAGTACAGCTTAGAGATAAGCTTAGAGAGAAAGGACTATCTTCTAAAACAGAGGATTATTTCAGACTTAAGGGATTTGACGAGGAGACAGGCGAACCAATATATAGAAAGAAGCATGATTTTGCGAAGCCAAGTATTAAGAAGAGAAAGGGCTTTTTGAGGAGACATGCAAGAGAGGCTGTTATAGTAAATCAGCTGGAAGATATGATAGAGGATGATGATAATTCCAATGCTTCCGAGAAAAAGAAATAACATAGATAAAAATTAGAACAAATTATGACAAAGGGACTATAAAAATATAGTCCTTTTGTGTTATAATGTAGGTTAGTGATAGATATTTTTTGGCAGGAGGATTTGTTATGGCAAAGGGATGTTATTCAACAGAGAAAATACTTGGATGGATGGGTTATTTTTCCAGAGAGATGGAGGTAAGCCCAGAGAAGATTAAGATACTTGATATCTGTGGTAAGAAGAAGAACGTTATTCCTTTTGTGGATACTCGTAAGAGAGTTCTTATATTTGCAGATGAGCTTCATGAGGATTTATTCTATGAGCTTTGGGAGGCAGGCTTCGGTGAATATGATATGTGGTATGGAGCAGGTCTTGATAACGATGGACAGATTAAGAAGGTTAAGATTAAAGAGGTTATCAATAAGAAGATTGAAGGACCTACAGTAATGTTTATCCTTAACGAGAATACAAGGGAGTCATATCGTATTGGTATGCGTAATGAGATGTTCTCAAAGGGACCTATTAAGTACGTAGGTCGTGAGATTAGAGCTATGATTATGAGTATGTTAAATGTTGACTCATCAGATTGTATCTGTCTCGTAGATGCGGAGAGTATTGCTATAGAGGCTGCGTTTGTAGCTGGTGATGGTACAATTATCTGCGTGGAGAATGATAATGGTGCTAAGGAAACTATGGAGGACAATGTTAAGCAGTTCGGTGTACATAATGTTATGATAGTTCCTGACCTTGGTCCTGAGACTATGGAGAAGATACCGGTTCCTAGACTTGCATTTATCGTTGCAAACAAGCACCTTGAAGAGGATATTGAGAGACTTCTTAAGAAGAATCCTAAGATGCAGTTTGTGATTTATACATTGGAGCTTAATATTTTATCAAACATTAAGCCACTCTTCGATAAGTATAATATAGCTAATATGGAGGTTACTCAGATTACAGTGTCTAAGACTGATAAGAACTCTGTATTCGTAACTCAGCCTTCACCATGGCTTATAACAGGTGAGGTATTATAATGGCTATAGAGAATATGCCTAAGGATCCCATGATGCTCCTTAGCTTTGTGAATACAAGTCTTAGAGATAAGGGAATAGACCTAGAAGAGCTGTGTAAAAGCTTTGGTGTAGACCGAAGAGAAATTGAAGAAAAGCTTGACAAGTTGGGGTATTCCTATAATAATGAATTGAATAGATTTATTTAAATGTACACAGATTCCCAGATGAATCATGTCAGCTTTGCTGACGGGAAGCTGGCACGCAAGACTCGTTTACAAGTCTTGATTAGATAAAGATAATATAACAACAGTATTCAATTTAGGTTGAATATTGTTGTTGTGCGTATAGAGATAATTATGCGACAAGCATTTATGGAGGTAATAGAAACATGAAACATGAGTTTAAGAAGATTGAGCCAAAGTGGCAGGCTAAGTGGTATGAGGATAAAATATTCAATGCCCAGGATGGTTCAGATAAGCCAAAGTTCTATGGCTTAGTAGAGTTCCCATATCCATCAGGTGCAGGTATGCACGTTGGACATATTAAGGCTTATTCAGGCCTTGAGGTAATATCAAGAAAGCGTCGTATGCAGGGCTACAATGTATTGTTCCCTATCGGTTTTGATGCATATGGACTTCCTACAGAGAATTATGCAATTAAGACTAATACACATCCTAGAGAGATTACTGATGTGAATATTGCTAAGTTCTCAGAGCAGCTTAAGAGAGTTGGTTTTTCTTTTGATTGGGATAGAGTAGTTGATACTACAGAGGAAGGCTTCTATAAGTGGACTCAGTGGATATTCCTTCAGATGTTTGAGAAGGGTCTTGTATATAGAGATAGAGCATTCGTTAATTACTGTCCATCATGTAAGGTAGTTCTTTCTAATGAGGATAGCCAGGGTGGTAAGTGTGATATCTGTCACAGTGATGTAGTTCAGAAGTCTAAGGATGTTTGGTACTTAAGAATTACTCAGTATGCTGATAAGCTTTTAAAGGGTCTTGATACAGTTGATTACCCTGAGAATATTAAGCAGCAGCAGGTTAACTGGATTGGTAAGTCAACAGGTGCATTTGTAGATTTTGAGGTTGAGGGTATTGAGGATAAGCTTCAGATTTACACAACCAGACCAGATACACTTTTCGGTGTAACATTCATGGTTATTGCTCCAGAGCATCCACTTATTGATAAGTACGCTGACAAGATAGGAAATATGGATGCAGTGCTTGCATATAGAGAAGAGTGTAACAAGAAGACAGAGTTCGAGAGAACACAGCTTGTTAAGGATAAGACAGGTGTTAAGCTTGATGGTATAGAGGCTATCAACCCACTTAATGGCAAGAAGATTCCTGTATTTATCGCAGATTATGTAATGATGGGCTACGGTACCGGAGCTATTATGGCGGTTCCTGCTCATGATCAGAGAGACTATGACTTTGCTAAGGCATTTGGCGTAGATATAATAGAGGTTATTAAGGGCGGAGATATCTCAGTTGAGGCATACACTGGTGACGGTGAGATGGTTAACTCAGACTTCCTTAATGGCTTTACTAATAAGAAGGATTCTATCGTAAGAGCAATCGAAGAGTTAGAGAAGCTTGGTATAGGTAAGGGCGGTGTTCAGTTCAAGATGAAGGATTGGGCATTTAACCGTCAGAGATATTGGGGAGAGCCAATTCCTATAGTTCACTGTGAGTACTGCGGTGATGTGGCAGTACCTTACGAGGAGCTTCCGCTTAAGCTTCCTAATATGGAAAACTTTGAGCCAGGTCAGGGTGGTGAGTCACCTCTTGCCCGTATAGATGAGTATGTAAACTGCAAGTGTCCAAAGTGTGGTAAGGATGCTAAGCGTGAGACAGATACTATGCCTCAGTGGGCAGGTTCATCATGGTACTACTTAAGATACATTGATCCTAAGAATGACAAGTGTCTTGCAGATATGGATAAGCTTAACTACTGGATGCCGGTTGATTGGTATAACGGTGGTATGGAGCACGTTACAAGACATATGATTTACTCAAGATTCTGGCATCAGTTCTTATATGACCTTGGTGCTGTCAATACACCAGAGCCATATGCAAAGAGAAGTGCTCAGGGACTTATTCTTGGACCAGACGGTGATAAGATGAGTAAGTCAAAGGGTAATGTTATCGACCCACTTGATATTGTAGACATCTACGGTGCTGATACACTTAGAACCTATGTATTATTCATGGGTGATTACGGTGCGGCTGCACCTTGGAATGACAGCTCAACAAAGGGCTGTAAGAGATTCCTTGAAAGAGTTGCAGCACTTACTGATATGATAACTGATGAGCCAATTAGTAAGGATTTAGAGACTAAGCTTCATCAGACTATTAAGAAGGTAACTCATGACATCGAGGAGATGAAGTTTAATACAGCTATCGCAAGCCTTATGGGTCTTATCAATGATATCTACGCTGTAGGTAAGCTTGATAAGGAAAGCGTATCAATTATCATCAGACTTCTCTGTCCATTTGCTCCACATATCTGTGAGGAGATGTGGGAGACTATAGGTGGCGAGGGATATGCATCACTTGCAGCATGGCCAGAGTATGATGAGGCTAAGACTGTAAATGATACCATCGAAATAGGCGTACAGGTTAACGGAAAGCTTCGTTCAACAATTGTAATTCCAACCGGTGCTGATAAGGATACAGTTCTTGGAATTGCTAAGGATGATGAGAAGATTAAGTTTGCTACAGAGGGAAAGACTATCGTTAAGGAAATCTATGTTCCTAACAAGATTGTAAACCTTGTAGTAAAGTAAAATACTAATATATTAATAATAAGAAATGGAGAGTGCGTTGCACCCTCCATTTTTTAGGTTAGAAATCCTTTTAGCATATTGAATTTTGGTTTGTCCTTAGGTGGTAGAGTTTCTTCGATAACATCTAATAGTAATGCAGTTTCCTCCTTGGTAAAGGATATATTTCTAGCCTGAAGCTCTTTGTTTACCTGCATAATTTGAGGAAGCATCTCCTCTATGGAACGACCTTTACTTTTTGCTGCGATTTCCTTGATTATCTTAAGCTTTACGGGACTGATATTGCTTAGTCTTGGGTCCTGACTTACATTATCAGGGACATGGCTTTTTGAGACTTGGTTGTGGTAATTATTATTATACATTGCATACCTCCTAGTATTATATTGCTGTAGCCACTAAGACTACTTGGTTAATAAGTTTCTATATATCAGATAACAGAAGAAGGGGTTCTTCCTTCCTCAGATGTTATCCATAATTAATTATCATGTCTGACGGCTCCTGATAGACACCAGATAAAACATAAGGTATTATCCATTAGGATAGGACAAAGAATGTTCACCTCCTTGGGAAGTCACTTCTGTGGCTGATACCTACGAATAAGTCAATTAGTCCATTCGACAGGGTTTTATGTTTTAGCTGGTTGGGAGCCGGAAGGCCATACCCGAATAACGCGCTAGGTTGTGTACCTGCCAGATTGGAAATGGATTCCTATCAGAAAGGAGCTATTGCTCATGTCAAACAAAGTTATTTTTAATCTTGATGAATTATTCATCTCTGTTGGTATTGATGTCGGTGCTGATTTCTCCTGGATGTCTATAGCACTTCCTAACCAACAACTTGTAGGAAAACCTTATAAAATCCTACATAACCAAATGAGTTCCCTTACAACTGCTGTTTCTAAAATAAAAGAAGCAGAAGAGTTGTATTCTTTGGAAAGTCGCATTTTCCTAGAATCCACGGGAATTTATCATTACCCACTCTTCTGCTATCTTCGTGATAAGGGTTTTAACTGCTCGGTTATTAATCCTATCATCACAAAGAATAGCACAAATATCAATATACGAAAAGTACATAATGATCGTTTTGATTCTAAAAAGGCTGCTTTAGTTGGTTTAAAACCTGATTTAAAAGTTTCTCTTATGCCATCTGACCTTGCCTTAAACTGCAGGAATCTCTGCCGTGAATACTACGATTTAATGGACAACCGTAGTTCTTACGTGAATAAACTTCAAGGCGAACTTCGTATGGCATTTCCACAGTATCTTGGCATTTTTTCCAAGGTTACAATTGATACATCTCTTACCCTATTGGAAATTTATACATCTCCATCTGCCTTTATTGAAGCAGACAAACAAGAGATTATTGACATCATTAAATCAACAGCTCGTTTTGGACTTACATATGCTCGGAACAAGTATAACGCCATTATCCAGGCCGCTAATGAAGCAAATGAGTTCGGTTACATCATTGACAGCAACATCAAGCGAATCCGGCTCTATATCAGCTTCATCCGTAAGTATGATGAAGAAATCGAAAGCATTCTTGATGCAATGCATGAAATTGTCGATGCCAACGAAGATACTGACTTTGTCAAACAGATTCACTTAATTGAATCGTTCAAAGGTGCTGGTTTCTTATCAGCTGTATCTCTCATGGGAGAGATTGGTGACTTCTCTGCATTTTCAAAACCGAAGCAGCTGTTTGCTTATTTCGGTCTTGATCCGGCAGTAAAACAGTCTGGTAAATTTGAAGGAACCAAGATCCAAATGTCTAAAAGAGGTTCCTCTATTGCAAGACGCGTTATTCACACATTGACCTTGCAAAGCATCAGTGTATCTCGTACCGGAGAGGCTAAAAATTCCGTACTCCGCCATTACTATCTGGAGAAATGTAAATCAAAACCAAAACTTGTAGCAATGGGAGCTGTCTCACACAAAATATGCAACATGATCTTTGCCATACTTAGAGATAACAGGCCTTTTGAAATCATTACTCCACAGGAACATATCAAACAATACAATGCTGCCAAATGCGACATAGCTGCATAAAATACTGAAAATCCAACGAATCAATATCTTTTAAAAATGATATTTTCACCAAGGGATAAGTGCGCCCTTTTTTAGTACAAAAATATTTATTATTTAGCTATTGACATTTATTAGCTGGACTTAATCACCAAATATTGAATAACCTTGAAAATCTTTATGGAATACATTTGTTGGAAGTTGTCCAAATGCATTTTGTACACTAGTCATACAACTACTATCTGGTTTAAAATGCCCACTAGCATTGTCAATACTATATATTTTTCCACCTCTAATTTCAACAATACCTGCACCTTGTACAGTCGGATTCGTTCCACCTATTAATGTAGGATGTGGCATATGCTGTCCTGCTCTAGAACCAATAACAATGTTCCCATTCATACTATGCTTGTATCATTTCATTCAATTTATTAACTATCACATCAAGTCTTTGCTCTAATAAAATCATCGATGTTTCATCTTGCTGCAAACTAAATATATAATTCCCTACATCTTCATGCCAAATCAAATCATACTCTGTAGAATCTTTATGTAACTTTATGATACTGTAATACATTCCATCTATCTTTTCATCTGATATCATTTGATATTCTTGACAAAAAAGCTTTGCAACAAGATCGTTTCCATCAAAATAGTCAAAATTAACAAGCAAATACTCTATTCTATTATTTTCATCCTTGTTGATATGCTTTACAACTTTTATACTCATTTATCTCTCCTATTCCAATCCTAATGACTGATTTACACTTGTTCTAGAGCGCTGTGAACTTTCTATTATTGCTTTATATATATCGTCTCCCGATAATCCCTTATCTACTTGTTTTTGAATTACTTGTTCCCATGTGAGATTCGGGTCTGTTGCATATAATGACTCAGCAAGTTTTCTATCTGACATTAATTCCCTTGTTTGAGTTCTATATTGATTTCTTAAATCAAACGCTTGACGTGCCTGTTGTTCTAACGGTAAACTATCATCAATCAAATCTGGTATTTTAGCTTCTTGCTCTAAGTACCATTTTCTTGCTTCAACATTACTTAATGTTCCAGGTTTTATACCACCCTTGACAAAAACTCAATGTGCTTAGGTTTTACCACACCAGCTACGCGTTTTGCATAGCTGGTCTCAAACAATAATTTAGTTAGGAGTCCTTGTCCACTCTGCTGTTTTACTCTTTCTATGCGCAACCCATCCTAATGGTAAATCATATAATTTATTAATGCTTTCATCTATTTGTACCATTTCATACATCGAAACTACTAATGCATTATCCTCGCAAACATCTTCTCCGTCCAAAAATTCCCACATACCATCATCTTCATCGTGAGAAACTAACAAAATATCACTTTTACCACTTACAATTCTTTTCGTAGTTATAGCCATAGTATTTTTAGCATCTAGAAATTTGTATTCCACCAATATCACCTCACTTATTCGATTTTTTTATATTTTCTTCCCTTGATAATACTTGTGCATTCGAATAACTATTTGACCCACCTTTACTTCTTGGATCAATATGGTCGATTTGTGCTTCTAAAGGATTAGGCGTAACACCCTTTTTACTTTGCGTTGCAGGTACCAGTATTTCTCCTGATAAATCTGATTTAATTACACCACCATTCCGTTCTATATTCTGCTGAATAATATTCTTTTTCTGCGTTGAAGTGAATTTTTTTCCTTCTCCTACAGATTTAGAATCCTTTAAATTAACATATGGACCTGATGCTGTACCACCCTCTACACTACCATTATACATCGCTTGTCGTCCATTATCCAGTGAATTTATAATTGGTGTTTCAGGAGCATGATAATTATCCGCTCCTGAATATACTATCCTATCTCCAGGGCTTCCTTCCATACCTGCTATGAACCTGTTATAG
>JAGALE010000152.1 GCA_017625335.1 Lachnospiraceae bacterium | reverse complement strand
TGATTGCATTAGCTCAGCTACCTTCTTTAATACTAAGTCACCGAAGTCATGTCCATATGTATCATTAAATCTCTTGAAGTTATCCACATCTATGCATGCTAAGCATAATGGTTTTCTTTGTTGAGATGCATTTTTCATCATGTAATCTATATTATCCATAAGATATTTTCTATTAAATATCTGTGTTAATGGGTCTATAACAAGATTACTACTTATTTTTGTTATGTTATCTATAGCGTCAGTTTCATTGAATGCTCCGAATGAGAATGCAGGATTAAGTTTCATTATGAGTACTAATGTATAATTTTTGTATCTCATTCTTACATATTTGCTCATGACTAAGTATGCTTCTGTCTTATTATACACGAATCTGCATCTATTTTCTTCATTAGACAATGTATCCTTACATATACATCCACATGTATCATTTCTTAAAGGACAGCTTTCATAACATTTCTTATGTGAATCCTCAAGTGCATACTCATGTACATATATCTCCTCTTGTTCTATAGGATTTACAAGCATAATTTTAGAGAATAAGGGTTTAAGTAAATTAATCTCATTATACATTACTACATGACTATATGTATTTGTACCTTGACTATCCGATTCGTTTACGTTAGACCTTATTCTCATATTAATTACTCTCCCTTTAATTTTTTGATTTTATACTGTCTGTACTGCTCATCTGCATAGTCATCCGCTCTACCTGATACAGCTGTACAAGCGAACATAATAAGTGCAACTACAAAAGCCAATAATAAAAATCCTACAATCATGTTTATACCTCCATTGTAAATGTATAACAAGGCTTATTATAAATGTTCATCAATTGTATTACATGCAATGTACCTTTACTTTTTCCGTCCCATAACCCTATTGCCATGTCACAATCTTCTATCATTTTCTTATCCTTAAACTCGTACCACTGTCTATTATGAGGAATATCCATTGCCTTCTCTACATTATCAATGATAAATGTTTCTATACTACCGTCTTTAGCAGCTATTTCTACCTGTTTAGTTTCCTCGTTATACCCAGTTATAAAGCTTTTAACATTAAATCTATACAAATTATTTCTAGGTTCATCCATACAATAAACTGTAACATTGGTTGCACCAAGTGAGCTTAGTGCTTTATGAAAAGCTGCATCTGCCCCTTTACAATCACCTACTATAAACTCATGCCCTTGAGCTATATAAGCCTCTAGCCATTGAGATGCCTCACTAGGTACACCAAATATTGTTGATGACCCAAATAGCATAATCTTTGCCATAATTTTTTACCTCCGTATTACTTATTTAATTTAATGCTTAGTCCACTCTTTGTCCATGATACACTAGCTTTGCATCCATCTGTAAGTTCACCACTTAATATTGCATCTGCTAATTTATCTTCAACAGTGTCCTGTATTTCTCTTCTAATGTTTCTAGCACCATATTTGTCACTGTATCCATGTTCAGTTATATGCTCCACAACAGATGTATTGAACTTTATGTTAATTCCTTTATCCAGTAGTCGTGTTGAAAGCTTGTTTAATAATAGCTTAGTTATACACATACATTGTTCTTTAGATAATTTATCAAAGATAACTATATTATCTAACCTGTTTAAAAATTCAGGTTTAAATGTATCCTCAAGAGCTTTAAGTGCTATTTTTTCTTTTTCCTTATTGCTTTTCTCAATTGTTGAACTTCCAAATCCAAGTGAACCTTTAGCCATTCCATCTGCACCGTATCCAGCATTAGATGTCATTACTAGGATGCAATTTGTAAAGTCAACTTTATTTCCTTCCGCATCTGTTAAACATCCTTCGTCTAATAACTGTAAAAATATATTAAATACCTCTGGATGTGCCTTTTCTATTTCGTCAAAAAGTATTAAACTATATGGATTATGTTTAACTTTTTCAGTTAATTGTCCACCCTCACCATATCCTACATAACCAGGTGCAGAACCTATCATTTTACTAATGCTATGCTTCTCACTATATTCAGACATATCTACTTTAATTAATGGTGCATCTCCTATAGCTACTTCTTTACTTAATACTTTACATAACTCTGTTTTACCAACACCTGTTGGTCCTACAAATAAGAATGATGCTAATGGTTTATTAGGTTCTCTTACACCTGCTTTGGCTCGTCTTATAGCCTTACATACTGTTGACACAGCATCCTTCTGACCTATTAAATTTTTAGATATTGTATCTTCCAGTGTCAACAACTGTTTAGCTTGATTTACTGATAGTTTGTTAATATCTACCTGAGATATTTTAGATACAATACTAAGTATATCCTCATTATTTAATTCCTTTTTACCTTGTAATTTAACCTTGGCACATGCTTGGTCTATAATAGTATATGCCTTATCAGGTAAATACTTATCTTTAATGTATCTATTTGATAATTTAACTGCTAACTCTATAATTTCATCAGATATCTCAACTGAATGGAATTCACAATAACTGTCTTTTGTATTTTTTATCATATCAATAGCCTTATCTATTGATGGTTCTTTTATATTTACTTCCTGTAACCTTCTACTGAACGCTGAATCTTTCTCAATATACTGATGATATTCCTTGAGTGTTGTTGCTCCGATTATATGTATAGTACCATCTGATAAATATTTTTTAATCATATTACCAGCTGTATCTGCTGAACTATCTCCGTTCTTACCAAGATTTATAAATGTATGAATTTCATCTAAAAACAGTATTACATCAACTTTAGATGCCCAATCCATAAGTAATTGCATACGTTCTTCAAAGTCACCCCTATAACGAGTACCAGATGTTAACAGTGCACTATTAATGTATACTATATGTTTATCCTTAAACTCATTTGGTACATTACCACTTAGTATTCTGTTTACAAGACCGTATACTATTGATGTTTTACCAACACCAGCCTCGCCTACTAAACATGGATTAGCCTTCAACTTCCTACTAAGTATCTCTACCATTTCATCTATGTAATTATCTACATGTGAAACTTGCATAGGTTTTTCACTTAATGATGCATTTAAGTCCTCTACGAAATTTTCCAACTCTTCAGGAATGAAGAATGAGCTATATCGTATTTTTTCTAAGTCCTCAATACTAAATCCAATGTAATCCAAATATTTAATAAGTATATCACTCTTATACTCTAAAACATTATTAAATAACTCTTCTGCTGATATTTCTTGTCTACTGACTATAGAAAGTGTTGACAGTGTAGCTATAATTTCCATAATCTCTCTATCAAAATCTTCAGGTGATTCTATTTCTACACCCTTCTTCATCTTACCATAAGCACCGTTAGATGCTAATGTCTGGTATGAACTATATAACATATCAAAAGATGCACACATATAATCCAATATCTGCTTACCAAATTCTGTTTGTTCAATTAATGCCAAAAATAGATGTACTGTATTTAATTTTGCACACCCCTCACTATTAGCGTAATACAATGCTTTACTAATGGCATTGTTAGCTTCATCACTGAAATTGTAGATTCTTATTAATGTCATTTTCTTATTATCTTTGTTCATCCACATTTTCTCCTTTTAATACCAATTAAAATAAATTAGATTATATTATATATAAAAATGCTGATTATAATGTCTATAATCAGCATTTAATTTCTATTATTATCCTTAGTGTATACCTAATATTTATCAAATGTATTACCTATTATAACATGCTTAATCTTGCTACATAAATAATTATAATTTTAATTATATATGTCTACTTACATATGTATATTCCTATGTATATGTATATATGTTAGCTGTTTTTATAATAGTTTTATTAACTATCATTATATTTTATAATGACAATGTCAAATTTATTAATATATTATTAATTTATCAGTTTAGTTATTAACCTATATAAATTGCTTACATTAATTCGTCACTGACCTCTGATACAGAACCATAACTTATAGGCTCATCACAATCAAATGATATTGCTGATACATGCAATTCATTGATATAATCATCTTCCTCTATTTCTAACTCCACTGTTACATAGTCATCTTCTCTCATTGCTTCTAGTTTATCACTTAATTCATCTAAATCAACCCTTATTTTAGACATGTCTATACCTCCAACTCAATCATTATATAATGATTCCACTATATC
>JAGALE010000151.1 GCA_017625335.1 Lachnospiraceae bacterium | reverse complement strand
TCCAGATTATTATCAGGCAAAGGTTGTTTGTAACTGTGGTAACGAGTTCGTAACTGGTTCAACTAAGGAAGATATCCACGTTGAAATTTGTTCAAAGTGCCACTCATTCTACACTGGTCAGCAGAAGGCTGCACAGGCTCGTGGTAGAATTGATAAGTTCAACCGTAAGTACGGTGTTCAGGCATAATTTACTGAATAATATGACATATAAGGCTTGTTACGCTTACGTAGCAAGCCTTTTTAACATTATAAGCAGAGCTTATAATATTAAATCGCGACCCGGGAATGCACACGAGCACGAGAGGAAAAATATGGCTTACGCCATCGTGCTGGGTGCGCGGGTTCGGCAAAGCGAACCCGAATAATTATTAAGGAGAAATCAATTTGGGACGAGTTAGTATTGGTGGTCAGGCTGTTATAGAAGGCATTATGATGAAAAACGATGACAAGTACGCCATCGCAGTTAGAAAGCCTGACAAGGAAATCGAAGTAAAATTAGAAAGCTACACTCCTTGGGCAAAAAAAGGCGCTATATTTAGAATGCCGATTGTAAGAGGTGTGTTTAATTTTGTAGAGTCTCTGGTTATAGGTATGAAAACGCTTATGTACTCGGCAGAATTTTATGATGAGGAAGAAGAGGTAAAGCCTAAGAAGGAGAAGAAGAGTAAAAAGAACAGGAAAGCTGGAGACATAACTGAAACAGTCAATGACAGGGCATCTGAACCAGATAAAAACGATAATAAAAAAGAATCCTCTGATGATGCTCTTATGATTGGTACTGTGGCATTTTCACTTGTTTTAGCCATCGGTTTATTTATGCTACTTCCGGCTTTTATAGCATCCTTATTAGACGGGGTGATAAAGAATCATTTTCTCCTTGGTCTTGTTGAAGGCGTTATTAGACTTACAATATTTTTAATATATGTTGTGCTAATATCCCTTATGGAGGATATTAAGAGAACCTTTATGTATCATGGTGCAGAGCACAAGTGTATTAATTGTTTGGAATCAGGTAAGGATTTGACTGTGGAGAATGTTATGGCATCAACTAGATTTCATAAGAGATGTGGAACTAGCTTTTTGTTCATAGTTATGTTTGTAAGTATTTTGGTGTTTATGTGCATCAGAACTGAGACAGTATTTTTAAGACTTGGTCTTAGAGTACTTTTGGTTCCTGTTATTGCAGGAATATCATATGAGTTTATAAGATTTGCTGGAAGACACGACAACTGGATTGCTAATGTACTTAGTAAGCCAGGATTATGGGTTCAGAAGCTTACTACTAAGGAACCAACCCCTGATATGGTTGAGGTTGCTATTTTGGCTGTTGAGGGAGTACTTGATTGGAGAACGTACCTTGAAGAACAAAAGAGTGTTCAGAACAGTTGATTTAGTAATAAATTAGCTATATGGAGATTTGTTATGCAGTTAAAGGAATTAATAAAATGTGGTGAAAACATTTTAAAAGATGCAGGTATCGATGGATATGCTAATGATGCCAAGCTTCTGGCTATGTTCATATTTGGCCTGGATTATACAGGAATATTTATGAAAATGAATGAAGAGGTATCTACGGAGGATAGAGAATCTTATATGGATGTTATAAATGTTCGTAGCACCCATTATCCTTGCCAATATATTATTGGAAGTCAGGACTTTATGGGCTACACCTTTAAGTGTTCAGAAGGTGTTCTCATTCCAAGACCAGAGACTGAGATTTTGGTGGAAACAGCATTACAGCTTACTGAAGGCTATAATGATATCAAGGCTCTTGATATGTGCTGTGGCACAGGCTGCATAGGAATTAGCTATAATCTTAAGAGGTTAGAGTCAGGACATACCAATGATTTAGTTCAGTTAGCTGATATATCGAGAGAAGCCATAGAATTATGCGAAGAAAATGTATTTAATCTTGGTGCAAAATGTGATATAGTAAGGACTGACTTGTTTGAGAAGATAGAACATTCATATGATATTATTATGTCTAATCCACCATATATTCCAACATCAGACATCGATGACATTATGGAGGATGTAAGGGAATTTGAGCCAAGACTTGCCCTAGATGGCATGGAGGATGGACTTTACTTTTATGATAATATCATAAGAAGAACTGACAGATACCTAAGACAGGACGGTATCTTAATATTTGAGATTGGTTATAATCAGTACCAGGATATACGGGATCTGCTTATTAATAAAGGATTTACAGATGTAAGTGTTAAGAAGGATTATGCCGGACTTGACAGAGTTGTAATTGCGAGGAGATAGAATATTTTCAGGGAGTATAGGAGGATATTATGTTTGATAGATTAGAGGATTTGGTTGCAAGATTAGATGAGCTTCAGCTTTCGCTTAGTGATCCATCAGTTATTTCTGATCAGGATAAGTTTAGAAGACTTATGAAGGAGCAGGCGGAGCTTTCACCAATAGTCGAGAAGTATCTTGAGTATAAGAATGCGAAGCAAACTATCGAGGATAGTCTTATGATGCTTGATG
>JAGALE010000150.1 GCA_017625335.1 Lachnospiraceae bacterium | reverse complement strand
TTTTGTATTATATGCATTTTTCTATAACATGTCTTGCATAGGCTGTAAGCATATCTAAATCTTGAAGAAATGAGTCTACAAGCTCTATATATGTTTCTTTGTCTTTGTAATTTCGTTTATAGCCTGATATAATACCGGAATCAATCTGTGTAATAAAGTGACCTTTACGTTTGGTGTAGCAGTTCTCTTTTTTGGCTTGTTCTCTGTAATTCTTATCTACATATGTTGCAACACTTTTGTGAACAGCCATATCCTCTGCAGGAAGATAGTAGTATTCCTTGTAGTTATCGAAGAAGAATTTAAATTCATCCGTTATAATAGGAACATTGATGGTTGCTTCATACTTGTGTCCGGTTATGATTATATCATTGGTACCAAGGGTAATACGCCTTGGCATAGGGTGCTTTAATGTAAGTGAAAACAATAATCTGTTATCTCGAACAGACATCTTCTGAACTACAAAGCTTCCAGTCTTTAGCTTGTTGTATGCCAGAAGAGAGGATGAGTATAGTAAGCCTTCTATGTCTTCGTAATTATGTTGAAGAACTAATTGCTTTCCGGATGGTGACTTTAGTCTAAGATAATCTTCATAAACCTTGATTAAATCCCCACCTGTGTACTTGTCTAAACGGTTGATTCCTAAGAATTTTTCTATGGATTTTTGTTTAAGGTTATCAAGATGAAGTACTTGCTTGAAAGGCTTTAGTAATTTATATAAATCTATACTTTCAATCCCTTCAAATGAAAAGTCCATATCGAATTTTGCAAGCTTTTTGTTCGCATATGGTATGTCAAAGCCATCACCATTATAGTTAAATATATATTTTTTATCTTTGATAAAATCGAAGAAATCAATTAATATTTCTCTCTCTGAAATTCCGTCATTATTAAACCATTGTGTAATATACCATTCGCCGTCCTTATAGAAGGCACAGCCTATGAGATATAATATGGTTGTTTCAGCTGTAAAACCAGTGGTTTCTATGTCAAAGGCAACTATATCCTCAGGATTGTAGTAGTCCTGTAACACCAGATATTCATGAACTCGTGCTTTGTTGGTGATTTTTTCCATAGGGCACCTCCTTAAAGTGATGTATTTGGCTAATTATAACACGTTTTTTATAATAAAACTATATGCAGATTTTTCTGCTATTTGGATAAAAAAATATGGTTGTTAATAGTTTATTCATCTTTTTTTCAATATTTATTGACAATTAACATAATATTTTAACTTGTAATTTTTAACTGTTATGATATAATTTTATAGTAGAATTAACTGGACGGAGGAATATTTGATGTTACAACCACTTGATATTAAGTCAAAATCATTTAAAAAAGGTTTATTTGGTTACAAGGCTAGTGATGTAGATAGCTTTAAGGAATCATTATATAAGGAATACGAAGAGCTTTATAATAAGTATGAGAAGATGTCAACTGATTATGATAAGCTTACTTCTTCACTTCAGGATAACAGACTCAAGATGTTTGAGCTTGAGAATAAGATTGCTGAGATGGAGAATGTGTCTCCTGTAGGTTCTGATAATTCAGCTGCTAAGAAGGAAGCTGATAAGATTATCAAGAATGCAGAGGCTGCTGCTAAGGATATTATCGCTAAGGCTAAAGCAGAGGCAGCTAAGCTTGAGGGTCAGGCTCCAAAGGCAGAAGCACCTAAGACAGATGCTCCAAAAGCAGAGGCGCCTAAGACTGAAGCTCCAAAGGCAGAAGCACCTAAGGAGGAGACAGCATCATCAAGATTCTTTAAGAAGACTGCTGAGGAAGCACCTGCTAAGAAGCCATTTGCAGATGATGAGGATGATGATGAAATCTTTGTTGGAGAAATCGAAGATAATAGAAAGCCTGAGCGTATGATGATTGGTGATGGCGAAGAAGAGGAAGAGATGGACTTCGAGTTCTTATAAGATGTATTACATAGAGTGTTGCTTTTTTAGCAACACTCTTTTTTAGGAGTTAATTATGCTTGCTTACATAATGGGTAAAATAGAAGATATAGATACAGATTATTTAGTTGTCGATAATAATAATGTTGGTTTTAAGATACTTACTAGCGCTAATGTTATCTCTAAGCTTTCTCTGCATGAGGAGAGAACCATATATACCTACATGAATGTGAGAGAGGATGATATAAGCTTGTTTGGTTTTCTTACAAAGGATGAGATAACAGTATTCAAGCTTTTGATAGGTGTAAGTGGAATTGGTCCTAAGAACGCACTTGCTATTATGTCTGCTCTTACAATGGATGAGATAAGAATGGCTGTAATATCAGGTGATTATAAGGTCATAGCTAAGGCAAACGGTGTTGGACCTAAAACTGCACAGAAAGCAGTTATAGAGCTTAAGGATAAGTTTAAGCTTGAGGATGTATTTGGCAGTGTGGAAGCTGATGACAGTAGCTTGTCAGAAGCTACCGGAGATGATATCATAGGTGATGCAGTTCTTGCTCTTAATGCACTTGGCTACTCAGAGAGTGAGTCATATAAGATTGTTAAGAAGACTGCATTGTCAAGAACTTATAATACTGTTGAGGAGCTTATTAAGGCATCACTTAAGAATATTATGTAAGGTGCTTGATATTAGACAAAATATAATAAAAAATTAAGATTATTATAATAAAAATGCTTACGATTGTAATATATTAGTTGTTTTACAGCATTTATTATGATTTTAAGTGATGATTCAGGGGTTAGTATTTGATTTATGGAACAGCGTATTATTAATGCGGATATTATTACCGAGGATGATAAAATTGAACAGGGTCTTAGACCAAGCAGACTTGGTGAATATATAGGTCAGGAAAAGGCTAAGAAGAATCTTAAGGTCTTTATTGAGGCTGCCAAGCAGAGAAGTGAGACCTTAGATCATGTGTTATTATATGGTCCACCGGGACTTGGTAAAACAACACTTGCCGGTATAGTTGCACAGGAGATGGGAGTTAATCTTAAGATTACGTCAGGACCTGCTATAGAAAAACCAGGCGAGCTTGCTGCTATACTTAATAACCTTGCAGAGGGAGATGTGCTTTTCATAGATGAGATTCATCGCCTTAATAAGCAGGTTGAAGAGGTTCTTTATCCTGCTATGGAGGATTTTGCTATAGATATAGTTGTTGGTAAGGGTGCCGGAGCTAGGTCTATACGTATTGACCTTCCAAAGTTTACATTAGTTGGAGCTACTACAAGAGCGGGTATGCTTACTGCACCGCTTCGTGACAGATTTGGTGTTGTTAATAAATTAGAGTTTTATAATGTTATGGAGCTTATGCAGATTATAATAAGATCTGCAAAGGTTTTAGGGGTTGGTATAGATGATGAAGGTGCTTTGGAGATAGCTAAGCGCTCACGTGGAACCCCTCGACTTGCTAACAGACTGCTTAAGAGAGTTCGTGATTTTGCTGAGGTTGAGTACGATGGTAACATTAATTTCGATGTTGCCAAGACTGCACTTGATAGATTAGAGGTTGACTCTCAGGGCTTAGATAATGTAGATAGAAGTGTTCTTATGACCATGATTAACAAATTCGGAGGTGGTCCTGTTGGTCTTGATACATTGGCTGCTGCCATAGGTGAGGATCCGGGAACCCTAGAGGATGTGTACGAGCCTTATCTTATAAAAAATGGCTTTATTAATCGTACTCCTCGTGGTAGAATGGTAACAGAGCATTGCTATAAGCATTTTGGATTAGAGAATCTTATGAAAAAGGATTAGTAAGGAGAGATACAAATGGCTAAAAAAGTAGATATACCTGTTGTTATAAATGGTAAAGTATATACATTAAGTGGTTACGAGGGAGAGGATTATCTTCAGAATGTAGCTACCTATATTAATAATAAAATTAATGAATGCAAGACCTCTGATCAGTATAGAAGAATGAATACAGAGTATCAGGGCGTTTTACTTGCGCTTAATAT
>JAGALE010000149.1 GCA_017625335.1 Lachnospiraceae bacterium | reverse complement strand
GCCTATCTTAGCAGAATATCCGCTACTGCCTATCTTAGCAGAATATCCGCTACTGCCTATCTGAGCAAAATCTCCGCTACTGCCTATCTTAGCAGAATATCCGCTACTGCCTATCTTAGCAGAATCTCCGCTACTGCCTATCTTAGCAGAATATCCGCTACTGCCTATCTTAGCAGAATATCCGCTACTGCCTATCTTAGCAGAATCTCCGCTACTGCCTATCTGAGCAAAATCTCCGCTACTGCCTATCTTAGCAAAATCTCCGCTACTGCCTATCTTAGCAGAATATCCGCTACTGCCTATCTTAGCAGAATCTCCGCTACTGCCTATCTTAGCAGAATATCCATCATTATTATTTACGCCTTTCAGTTGTTTTGGCGAAGTCTTATCTATCAGCCACTCAATGCCCAGCTTGATAATATCCGCTAACTTCAACTCAGCTTTAATCTTGATTTTAGAGGAGCATACCTTTGTTGTATTACTCTCTCTGTCTATATCACCGCTCTGCTCAACCTTGCAAAACCTTGATGTAAGCATATCGTAGTGGTCCCATACCTCCATCGGTGATTCACAGGCGTGAAAACCATTCTCACAACATCTTATCGGGCCATCTACTTCATATTCTTTGCCTACCTCAAACTGGTATCCTCTACATTTCAAATCCTTATCAAAACCTTTGTATGTCTCTCTCGGCTGTAGTTCCATAATGTTTTCTGGTGTGTGCTTTTCCATATTCATACTATTCTGTTATAAATCCATTTTTCTTTGCAATATCTTTCTCCATAAAGACCAGCTCTCCCTTGCCTATCTTTACCTTGATTATCTCCAGCTTCTTGCGCTTTATCTTTTCAAGTGAAACAAACTTCGTAGTCCTCTCATCGTACCAGACTGGGATGGTCTCTTTCTTTGCTTCCAGCTCTTTGGCAACAGCCAAAGCAGCTTAAGCCTTCTGTTTATTGTAGGTGTTTTCACCCTCTATTAAGTAAGTCAGTCCATTCTCCTTATCTCCTCGGAGTATCTTATTCTCTCGCATATCCTTTATTTTTCAACCCATTTAATCAATAACTTATGGATGCAGAACATCCCGTCCAATAGTTTACAAGTTATCCACCATAGCGGATAGGTTAAAGTCATAATCAATAGGTAGATAATCGTTTTCATCAGTTTTTGAATTCCTCACACTCTATCTTCTCATTAAGCAGGAACCTGCTTCGTGAATAAATACATTCCCCCATTATAGGCTCACCTTTAATGGATAGGAACTCATCTTCTACTACGCAACAATATCTGCATTGCCGGTGTGTGTTATTGGGTTTAAGCACCTTCTTTGCCATCTTACTTACGGAAACTTTCAAGCGAGTAAAACATCTTGGCATAGCTGTTAAGGCGGTCCATAATCCTGTCATCATACTTCTCCCTAAGTTTATCCATTGATTCCAGATTCGTACTCACTATGGTTATCAACCCTCTTTCGTGTCTGTCATGCAGCAGCTTTGCCATAGGCTGTGTCTTGGTGCCAAAATCCTTAAACTCATCCTCATCCATTCCCAGATCATCTATGAACAGAATCTTGCAGACAGACTGTTTCGGCTGATTGAACCTCTTAACCTTGGTCTCTCCGGTGTAGATATTCCACTTGTCCCCCTCATCCCTGAACTTGTAATAGTCACCCACATACTTGGCTGACATCTGCATTACATAGCCGTAGTAACTTGTGGAGTTCAGCAGAAGCCTCAATGCCGTTGCTATGGTGGTCTTTCCTATCCCAACAGACCCCCCGATAATCAGCCCTCTCTTGACAGATGAAGTGTTGCATATCCAGTTAGCTAAACCTTTGAATTTCAGCTCAAAAAAGGCCATATTGGAAGGCTCTTTACCCGTTAGCCTAATCACTTCTTCCCGATAGTGCCGCTTCAGGTGGTAGTACACTCCGTTAATCTTATCCGGACTAAAAATCGGATTCAGAGGAGTAATGTCTGCTCTCATCTCTGAACTTTGAGAGGTCAGCAGACTGCCTATTGCTTGGGGCTGATGTCTGTCTTGTGCCATTGCGGTTGATTATTTCGTTGTTCCAACATTCGCCATTAAGGTAGGTCAGTGGATTCTTGCGATACTGCTCATCCGGAGTACTTGCCACATAGGCCGGCAAGGTTTCAAAGATTTTAGCCTTGTCTGTTTTAGACAGCTTCTTGAACTTGGCCTCACATCTCTTGCGGTCCTGCTTCTTGTTGTACAGGTTCCAGAATTTTTCAAACTCCGCATCTGCAAGAGAGGGAGAGGGTAAGGGAGAGAGAGAGTTATTGTTATTTTCTAGATTAAGATTATTATCTAGAATATTATCTATATTCTCTCTTACGCATTTTTCCGTAGTTTCGCTTTGGTTTTGATTTGGTTTCTGTTCGGTTTCTGTTCGGTTATTTTTCGGTTCTGTTTCGGTTTTATTTAGGTTTTTAGGTCTTCCACCTCTCTTCCCGTTCTCAAATCTGGTTATATCATTGTGAAGGAGAGGTTTAACTAGTGTGAATATGCTGCGAGCTATAGGCTTCAGTTGCTCAGTTTCCTTACCGTATAGACCATACTCCATTATGGCCGTGTAGATCTCACCCTGAACATCTCTCGGCAAATCTCTGATAGCCTCGTAGATACTTCTGTAAAAAATAAAACTGTTCCTCATATCTCCTCCTCTATATCCAGTATTCTTTAACCCTCTTCTTGTTCGCCAGTGTTATGAACTGGTCCTTAATCACTATGCCGACCTTCTTGATGTCGTGGATACGGCTTGGCAATCTCATACATCCGAACAGCTCTAAAGCTGCAAGCTGTGTCAATCTCTTACCACTCTTCAGATAAGCAAAGATGGCTCTGTTCTGGCTGTCAGTAGTCGGTTGGTTAGGGTTGTAATTTTTCATTGCTGTAAAGGTTTGTATGAACAAGTGGTATCCATCACATGAAGCAGCCTTCTTTCGGATACTATAAGGCCCTTATTCCTGAGCTTTGCAAGTGCGTGTCTGACCTGCCCTACTGTAACCTCTTCCTTCATGTGATTGATGAGGTCCAGCCTTACATCCATAACCGGTGCCGTATACCACTCAACTTCTGCTGTCTTTAGTTTGATAAGCTGCAGAAGGCTGTCTGCAATCTTGTCGGCTCTGTTGAATCTCTCTGTGTCTTTAATCATGGCTATACATAAATTCTTTATTTTTCTCTATCTCCATTTCCATTTCTTGGAAGTAGTAACTTTCATTGGGGGCAGGGATATATACCGGACAGGCCTCATTCATTGCAGACCAGTTGCGGAACCTCTCAATGGATTGTGTCATCTGTTCGGTATCCAGCTCATAGGTGTGTCTGATATAGGTGTATTCCCTTCCATACGCCTCTTTGCTGCATTGGTAGAGGTCTTTGTTTATATCCTTGTATATAGCCTCTGCCTCTTCTTTGGTGTAACCTGTCTGAGTGCCCCAATAGGCAAGGATAAGCCACAGATAAGCATTCTGTTTGAGACTTCGCTGTGGCTTCCTCTCACCCATCTGTACAACCTTCCCCTTTTCGGCAAGTTTGTTTGCCCTGAGAAGAAACTGCTGTTTTTCCAAAGGATTGGAAGTGTTGTATGTTTTCATAGATTATCTTTTAAAAGAATGGAAGATCATCTGCCTGCGCCGGTTCTGCCGGTGCTGCTGTGGCAACCTCATAAACCTCCAGAGGTTTCTCCTTCTTCTCCATTGGCTTTACACTGCCAAGGATGGGCTGCAACCTCTTTTCTTCTTCACTCATCTTCTCAACCACCTCTTTAGGTGAGGATTGCTTGAGAAGGTGTGTCTGGCCGTTCTTCAACTTGTCGGATTCCCAAGCTACCATATTGAGATACATTTCATTATTGCTGTCTATTGATAGGTTGTTGAGCTTGATGGGAATCGCAAGGCAGTCTATACTGTTGCCGTTGCGGTCCTTCAATGCTATTCTGCCCACTCTGTTCAATCTGGTGAGCTGTACACTCACCAAAAGGTTCTTTTTGCTATTCTGTTCCATTATTGAAAATCTTTTTATCTGTTATTAACTCACTGTTTGCATTGATAAATTCTATCAGCCTCTCACAATGCTCTGTCAACTGAGGGGTATGGATATGTGGTATGAAATTGTAGCATTCAGCAAAGAAGTCATATTTATCCAGGCTTTTGCCAAATACTACCACATCATACTCAAATGAGGTCACATCAGAACCCATCTGCTGTAAGCAATATGGATAAACATAATGTTGCCAGTGTCTTCGGAATTTGAAGGCTGAATAACTGCCTGTTGTCTTGATGTCATGTATTTTTGTAGGCATCAGTTCATCTATATATCCATACAATTTTACATTGCCATATTTTGTAGGCAGAACAGCCTCGCAATAATACTGAGGTATTGCCCCTTTGAAACATTCTGCCATATCCCTGCACATCTCAATTGGGAAAACGAACTCCCTCTCTTTATATTCCGCTTTCAAGGCCACCACAAGGTTGTTTTCATTCATTACCTTGCTGACCTTCATCTTGTCGGTATTGCGGTTCTCTATGAGGCAGTCAACTATTTCATTGTAGGCTGTGCCACGATCTGCCGCTTCACTGTCAAAAGGAACTCTGTTGATTCTGTCTATCAGCTCCTGCTTGCATTGCTCGGCATACTCTGTTATGGAAAGTTTGGGGTCGGGTGAACCGCCCCAGAACTTTTCCCAAGTTGTGTCAGAGTCCAGATAGCTCTGGAAGCTGTCAAGCAGGGTTGCATAGAAGTTATATGCTATATCACACATATTGCGCTGTTGTTTTGTCAAAGGATACATTCAGTTGCTTTGCTCTGGCTGAGATAAGATATTTTGCCTTCTCTCTTGAAGAGCCTACATGAAGGAAATCCCTCATCTGTAATACACAGCCATTGAGGTCCTGTGCATCCTTACAGTTGTTCACTATGGCTTCAATCTGTGCCACCGCTCTGCTGTATGCCTCTGCATCCTCTTTGGCTTTGCTGAACCTCGCTGTGTAGGCATCTATCACATACCTGCTGATAAAGGTGTTTTCAAGTGCGTTGCCCTTGTCATCCACCACTACAGGCAGCTTGATTGCCGAAGGCAGGTTGCAAGTGTTCTTGCCATCGTTGCGGTCTGTAGGGTCAAAGGTTATAACCCTATCCTTGCCGTTGGCCTCAAGGTAACCTACAATGTCAAGCTCAGTAACCAGAGCATCATAGTTGCTGCCACCGAACAGAGGCACATACTTGAAGTTGTCACCCTCTTGCTGTGTCTGTCTGTGGGCTACAAATACAAGGTGTTTGCCCAACATATTGACCTTACGGCAGAAGGCTGTGAACTCACACTTGCGCTCACCATAACCCTGCAATGTCAGTGAGCCGTTGGCTTTGCCCATCTTGGGGGTTTTGGCAATGATATACTCAGCCATATAGTCAAGCAGCTTGCCGCCTGTGTCTATAATGATGGTCTCATAGTCGGACAAATCCTCTTTAAGAACATCCAGAACATCCTGGTATGATGTCACCTGCACAATACCGGCATCCCCAAGATGGTTGTAATGTACCCTGTGGATACCGTTGTCGCAGTCAATAATCAGAGGTTTTGGAGAAGAAAGGGCAAGGGTGGATTTACCTGTACCAGCCTGCCCGTAGATAAGCATCTTAGCTTTAGGTTGGAACACCAGTTCCATCTTTTTCTTAATGATACCCATAATTGGAAAGTATTAGATTTATAATAGAAATGTATTAGAATAAAACTGCCTGCAGGCCATTGGTTACTGATGCTGTAATGTAGAACCCGGCATTACCGAAGAGTGTTGATACAGCGTTCAGCTTGCTTATCTCTGAGCCTATGAATGATGCAGAGGTTGAAGTGACATATACACTACTGTTAAACCTCTCTATCTTGCATTCAGGGAAAAGGGCTGTGAGTGCGCCAATCATCTGATTGTACCTCTCTTCTTTCTTGATCTGCTCTTCTGTGAGAGCCTTGTTTTCAGTCTCGTTCATTTTGGATAAATTTTAGAAATTAGAAATTAAGTTTATTGGAAAGTGGTGGGGTATGGAGGAATCGGACCTCCACTGCTCTGAGCCTCACGGCTGAGAGGTCGGCATCTATTCTACAGTTATGCACAAATTCAAAAAATTACACTTAAAATTCCTTATGAAAACAAACTTTTGGCTGAAAAAGAACTAACCAGCCTACCCCTTGGTTATCCCCTCACAGCAGGGGATAGATAAACAACTAAATAACTTATATCAGAGTACTGCCCGGCTGTGCGGGTTGTGTCTAAACTATCTCTCTGGATCTGTAGAAATCCCTGCCCATATAGGCCAGAATACCGGCTATCACAGCACCGATGAATGAAAGGTTTATCACTGCTGCCACTATTGCTATGAAAGCGAATATGTAACATATAGCTGCCGAAATTATTGCACTTGATTTCATTATATTGCGTATGTATAAGATTCAACTTGATTTGTTATATCCCTCTCTACAGGGTTGTCATTATCACTGTCAAAGAACCATGCTATGATGCTAACCGGCCTGTTGGTTACCTTGCCGGTCCATGATGGCGGTATCATATAATTGCCTTTGTCATAGGTGCCGTTATGTTCACTCTTCACCTCTACATCTATCTCAATCCTCTCATCCTCATCCCTGAGTATAGTGGTGTTTGTGCCGCTCTCAAGGTCACCAGAGTATATGTAGCTCTGTGCAAGGTCTATTGCCTTGTCAAGCCTTGCTGCACTGATTATATTGCTCATACCGCTTTACTTTTGATTGCTAAAATTTGTGATTTCTTGAACCTTATTGAGCCGTTATCCAGCTTTACAACCTGCAACAGGTTGCTGTCCCTCATCCTCATTACCGTTTGGGGACTCACGCCCAACAGCCTTGCAGCCTCACTCTGCTTTAAAAGAGGCTCTGTAGCTGCCTTGTACTTCTTGTACTCTCTGGCTTCGTTCTCAGATAGTATCATACCCGCTGACTTCAACTCTTTCATCAGCTCTTCTTTGGCTATCTGGGCAATCTTCGCTGCAAATGCGTGCAGCTCATTGCCTGTGATTGTTATTGTATCCATAACCCTAAATATTTGTCTGTACTCTGTGTTTAATGGGCTTGTAACCATTCTGCCCCTCCGCCTCTCTCACGAGCCACATTACAGACTTTTCAAAGACCTTGCTGCCATTTACATAGGTGGATAAGTGTCTTATATCCGTTGAACCTGCTTTTTCGGCGAAACTTTGCGCTGTCTCAGCGTTTTCTATCCGTGTGGGTCGGCAGCACCCGATATTTGTTTGTGTGTCCTTTATATACCCAGAGGCTTACACTATCGTTGCTCTGCTTATATAAGAGGTGTGCTTTGTTTCGTTGCTCTGCTGTCAGTCCTGTTAACCTTACTCTGTAATGTGCCTCGCTGACAACTTCATCACAACTACTGCTGCACTTTGGATTTGTCTGAACTTTGTTTTACATTTGTTTTGCAAATCCTAATGCAAATATAAAGCAATGCTTTTATTTCTGCAAATTTTTTAAGGCATTTTTTAAAAATAATTTAAAACAATGTTTTGATATGGCCGTAAAAGAAAGACTTATAGATTTTTTGAATTACAAGGGTATTTCAAAATCTGAATTTGGGCGCATAATTGGGGTTTCTTCGGCATTTGTTACCTCTATGAGAAAATCCATACAACCAGATAAGGTTGAGAGTATTGCAAATAGCTTCCCGGATCTAAATATTAATTGGTTAATGACCGGTGAAGGCGAAATGCTTAAAGCTGCTAGAGGGAGCGAGTCAAGTGATTCTTCTGCGGATTTATCCTCATTAAAGCAGACTATACAAACTCAAAGTGTTGCTATAAACGCTTTAAACAGAGCAATGGAGTTGCAGGAATCC
This sequence comes from Lachnospiraceae bacterium, assembly GCA_017625335.1. GTDB lineage: Bacteria > Bacillota > Clostridia > Lachnospirales > Lachnospiraceae > Coprococcus_C. The sequence continues at coordinate 37,461 of JAGALE010000149.1, read as the reverse complement.
GAACTTAAAAGGAAAGATATTGCACTTACCAATAAGGAAGAAGAAATTTTAAAACTGAAAGCAGAGATACAACGACTTCAAAGAGCGAATCAGGAATTAGAGGCTAAATAATTAGCCTCATAACTTAATATCCCTCATTCTCTCTTAGGGTATTAGTATCATAATTCAAAGAATAAAGACATTGTAATAGTTGAGTCTGAAGTTTGATTATCTCCAGTTGGTTGTCGGCTATTTGTCTTAAATCTTGCGTATTCATAAGAACCAGTTTTGAATGTTTAGCAATAGGTTGATTGTTTTGTTGTAGGTGAAAAGTGAAATTAACCTTATTGTAATAGGATTAAGTTATTGTTGCATTTGAACTTTATTGTAAATATCTGATATTTAAAAACTTATTCTATGTTAAATTTCCTCAAGAAAAAAGAATTGGCTGAAATAGAAGCTCTGCAAGATGGAAATAAAAAGCTGTATACAGAGTTGGCAGCATCTAATTTCCAGGTGGAGTTGCTTCAAAAGGAATTATCCAACACTAAAGCTGAGTTAACAAAATATGCCCTACTTAGCAATGTTGAAAAAGAGCGTGATAGGATTCTGTCTGAGATAGAGAGGTTAAAGATGATTCAAAGTTCTCTTTTAGAGAAAGAGGGATTCTTGAATAAGGAGATTGAGGATAAGAAGTCGCAAATAGTTCAGTTGGATGAGAGAATACTCCTGCAAGAATTTGGATTATATCAACCAGTATATGATTTTGCAACATCAGAGCATTATAAAGAAAGATTGGCGTATATAAGGAAAGAGCAGGAGTATATGGTGATAAGGAAAGAAGCCGCAACTTGCTCAAAGGTTTGGACTATTGACGGTTCCAAAATAAGAGGTGATTTAATGGTCCGGCAAAACATTAAACAGATACTCCGATGTTTCAATAATGAGTGCGATACTTTAATAAGTAAGGTGAAATTTAGCAATGTTGCATCCTATATTGAAAAAATACGCCACTCCGCTGGAGTGCTTGATGCTATCAATGAAGAAAACTGCATATCTATATCCCCAGAGTATGTAGATTTAAAGATTCAGGAACTTCAGCTTGCTTATGAGTATGAGATGAAAAAGCATGAGGAAAAGGAGGAACAGAAGAGAATCAGAGAACAGATGAGAGAGGAGGCGAAACTACTAAAAGAGCTGGAGGAGGCAAGGAAAAATATTGAAAAAGAACAGAAGCACTATACTAATGCTCTGGTAAAACTAAACAAACAGCTTGAAACAGTATCTGAGACAGATAAAGGCGTCTTGCTGGAAAAGAAGATTGAGATAGAAAACCACTTGGAGAAATTGGATACATCCCTCAAAGATATTGACTACAGAGAAGCAAATAAAAAGGCCGGATATGTGTATATTATATCAAATATAGGCTCATTTGGAGAGGGAATCTACAAAATAGGAATGACTCGCAGGTTAGATCCTTACGAAAGAGTGGATGAGCTTGGAGATGCCTCAGTGCCATTCAAGTTTGATGTTCACGCAATGATATTTTCTGATGACGCACCTAAATTAGAGGCCGCCCTCCATAGGGCATTTGAAAACAAGAAACTTAATATGGTAAACCACCGCAGAGAGTTCTTTAAGTGTTCGCTGGAGGAGATTGAGGAAGTTGTAAAAGCTAACTATGATAAAACTGTAGAGTTTACCAGAGTGGCAGAGGCAGGGCAATTCAGAGAATCAGAGAAAATGAAATTTAATAAAAATAAATTGTTATGAAAAGAATATTTATTGTAGTTACTTTTTTTATTATCAGCTGTAGTGGAAATAATATTCCTAATGATAAGTTAATTGCTTTAGACGAACATAATATAGGTAAAGTAATTAGTATAACTGAGGAGGATTGGTCGGCTCAAGAGAAATTTGGAGAAATGGTCAAAACCTATTTATACACAATTACGAAAAAAGAATACAATGAAAAAGGGTATATAATCTCTGAAACTTTTTATAATAACGAAGGGGATATAACTAACAAAACTAAATGGGAGTATATTTCTGATACATCATATATAAAGACAAAGTACAATAAAGAAGGTAAACCTATTCAAGAAGAAAGGGTAAATCATTTAAATGGTATTATCCAAAAAATAGATAGACTATATTATACATATATAGGAGATTTGTTTTTAGAATCTCAATATAAGGAAAAGGAAAAGTATTATTATACAGGACAAATGCTTGATAGTATTATATTTAATAAAGACAACACTAAACAGATAGTGAGGTTTGAATATATAGATAACAATGGAAGCTATAGTGTTACTTCAGAATTGTATTCAGGAGAAATAGTAAAAGATACACTGTATTACAATGATAAAAAACAAATAATAAAGAGGACTTTCCCAGATAATTATAATACTTGCTATGAGCCGGGAAAAATTAGCTTTGATTATGCTGCAGCTCATCAGGGGAGCGTGACTGAATATGAGTATGATGAGCATGGGAATAATATTGTTTGCAAAGATTCTAGAGGAATAAATATGACTATGGTTAACAAATACGACTCTAATAAAAATCTTATAGAGCAGATTATTAAGGGAGATTCTTTCGGGATCATACTGACAAAGAATTATGTTTATAAACAATAACCCTTTATGGAACTCCGGGAATTTGTGAAAACTACTAAGGGGCAGGAAACTGCTCCTTTTTGTTTTGCAGAAACCACAACATTTGTTTAGAATTATATGCAAGAATTGGAGAAAATTATATAATAGTAGAACTTTTGCTATTAAACTTTGTTATTAGTAGTAAAATTGCTATCTTTGCAGAGTGATAGCAAAGAAGAAGTAATGAAGTATTCAGAGCTGATGAAAGTTCTGCGAAGGGCAGGATGCTATGAAAAAGACCGCAAGGGCAGGCATCCCAAGTGGTATAGTCCCATAACTGGGAAGGACTTTTACCTGAGTCACCACGAAAAGGAGGAAGTTCCACGTGGTACGCTTGGAGGTATTTTGAGAGATGCTGGGGTTAAATTGTAACCCCAACACTCTTAAAGGAAACACACACAAAACATTATACAATGGCAACTTTGGTTAAGGTAGTAATTGAGAAATGCGGATACGGGTATTCCGCATACATAGCTCAAGAAGGATTAAATTATGGAATTATTGGAGAAGGACAGACGGTGCAGGAGGCTATACAGGATTTTAAATTATCCTATGAAGAAATGAAAGAATCCTACGCTAAGGAGCAGAGGCATTTTGAGGAGGCGGAGTTTGATTTTTATTTTGATATAGCTTCTTTCTTGCAGATGTACGCATTTGCCTTTACCCTCGCCGGGTTGGAGCGGATAACAGGTGTTAATCAGAAACAGCTGGGGCATTATATCAACGGAGTTAGCAAGCCATCCAGGCGTACCGTTGAGAAAATTGAAAGCGGATTAAAGAAATTCAGTAACGAACTCTCCGCAGTGAGATTCGCTTAAATACTTCATTACTCAAGGGAGATAGCCATCCGGTTACCTCCCTTTTACTTTATTCTCTGTTGAGATCTCCATTCAAGGTACTCTGTAACTTCATCCGGTTCAAGTATAAATAAAAGAACCTCAGAGCAATGTCCTATTTCTTTGAAGGTTGATACATGGTGAAACAATGTTTCGTTTTTAACTAATTCCTTTGCAATTTCAATGCGCTGTTCAGATACCTCATTTATTTTATGAATGAGCAAATCCGCATTTGTAAGAATCCTCTGTGATTTTAAGATTTTCATACTGTCCTTATTTAAAATTACAATACCCTAAAGTTACAACACCCTTACAGCCGCTCTCATTAGAAAAGGCTACTACGGGATATTCTTTTTCTCCCCACCAGATAGGCAGTCTTTTATCAATGATTGCCTTATCCTGTATATGTATATTGGTGTATGGGCAAGGGCGAGGGTGATATATCTTTTCATAGTATTCAATAATACTAATTATCCCGCAATGGCAAGAAATTGTTGTTTCAAAGCTCTCCTCTAAACCTCCCCTATGCTCTCTAAAATAATACGGTTCAGGAATTTTACCTACTATGTCTTTCTCTGTAATTATTGATGGAGCCTTAACGCATTCTTTCGGATTCATATATCTGTAAAATTGAGATTCTTGTATCTCACTATAGGATTCATCCCATTTTTCTATGTCTATTATATCTTTCTTCATTATTATTTCTGTTTAGTGTTTTATTTAACTCTCTCAATTCCTTTATAATTAAGGATAATCCATAAGAAATGAGCATACCTGTTAAAGCTATTGTTAAGCATAGAAATGAAAGCATTAAATCCTGCATAGTTACTCCTCCTTTTTCTTCTCTACCAGCTGCAGCTCCGCGCCACAGCAGGGGCATTTGAAGATTGTAAATGTAGTCTTATCTACAAACATCTCATAAACCGGAATTTCAAGCGCATTGGCTATTTTCTCAAGGGTTTCTATAGTGGGGTTCTTTTTGTTGTTAATAATATTACTGAGATTCCCTTTCTCAATTCCAGTCTTTTCATAAAGAGAGGCTAAAGATACACCTTTCTCTTTGATAATCTCCTTTAGTCTTAATTCCATATTTATATTTTAAAACAATAGCAAAATTATGATTAAATATATTAAAAAACAATATGTAGGAAAAATTTTATAAAAAAAGATAAAAAATATTTGTATTTATTGTTTTTTAGTATAACTTTGCAGTACAAAATTATAACAAAATACAACGAGGCATATTTATTTACTAACCCACTAAACATTATGACAAAGCAAAGTTTATATACAGTAGAATGGCTGGATGATCATAATGAGCCTTATGATACTTTAGAAGATCTTACATATAAGCAAATGGTTCATTACAGACAAGAAGCCAAGTATATGCACCTAGATATAAGAGTGACTAAACAAAACAGCTAATAATCCAATTATCCAATATAGTTTCTAAAATTCCAATATTATGAGTACAGAGAGAAAATCACAGCTAAGTCAATTAATGCAAAACGCATGGTTGTTTGTTAAAAATTATGGTTTAACCATTAAGGATGCAATGGTAAAGGCCTGGGGTATCCTGAAGCTCAAAAAGCAAATGCTAAAGGGTATAGTTCAGTTTTTCTATACAAAGGTAGATGGTTCTACCCGTATGGCTTGGGGGACTCTGAAGGCTGATTTGATGCCTCAGAGAGAGATTGAGGGTAAGACCAGAAAACAGAACAACTCTGTACTTTGTTATTTTGATACAGATAAGCAAGAATTCAGATCGTTTAAACTTGTTAACTTTTTAAATATAGCATAAAAAGAAAATAGTTTGACATTTGTCTGCAAGTCAAAACAATACAGCTGCTTTAAATTCAAAATAGTATGTTGTTTGTTACATTTGTATGTAACATATTGCGGGGTAGAGCAGTTGGTTAGCTTGCTAGTTTAACTTGCTAGAGGTCGGTGGTTCAAATCCACCCCCCGCTACTAATAAAATAACTACATTTGTAGTATTGACACACACAAAACATTATAGGTTATGAAAATTTTAACATTAAGCATCAAGCAGAAGTTCTTTGATGAGATTTTAGCGGGTAAGAAAACCCAAGAATTTAGGGAAATCAGGCCTACGAACTCAAGCAAGTACATCCGTTATATCTTGAACGGTAAAGAGTACAAGAGTGTTGATGATATGCCGGATGAAGAAGAGGGCGATTTTGATACAAAGCCGATTCAGTACGATGCTATCAAGTTTCTTACAGGCGAGTATAAAGGCAAAAGGCCTTATGCTATTGTAGAGGTTAAGAATGCAGAAATGCAGATATTCACCGATGAGAATGGGGATGATATAGTGTACGAGTATGAGGGTAAAGAGTATCTTGTAGCTCAAATGGTATATGATTTAGGTAGAGTTATTGAGAAATCAGAATATTAACATTAAAACAAATGCTGAGTTAACAGAAGAAATGCAACCAGAAGCAGAGTAAACAGGGCTACGGGTGTAAGCCGTGTAAGGTACCGCACTACAGGCGGGCGAATTACTAACAGACAGGGCCGTTATAGGGATATAAGGGCGGCATTTGGATTGACAGCCGGTTAGTATGAGCTTGCTTGAGGTGACATATAAGAGTATAGCATCTGTCAGAGAACGCTCTGATAGTGCTATACTTTTTTTGTCCCTAGGCAAAGACTCTTTGGTGCTGCTGGATCTGATATATCCCAAGTTTGACCGCATTGTCTGTGTGTTCATGTACTTTGTCAAAGGCCTTGAGCATATAGACAGATGGATAAACTGGGTAAAGGCCAAGTATCCCAAGATTGAGTTTGTGCAGGTGCCGCACTGGAATCTGACATATATCCTAAGAGGTGGGATGTATTGTGTACCAAACCCGAAAGTCAAGCTGTTGAAGTTGGCTGATGTGATTAACTCTATGAAGCTCAAATATGGGATTGAGTATGTGTTTCTGGGTATGAAGAAAGCGGACGGTATGAACCGCTCTCTTATGCTGAAAGGGTATCAGGCAAATGGATATATCAACAATGGTATGTGTTATCCTTTGGCAGAGTGGACTCAGAAGGATATACTAGCCTATATGAAGCAGAAGGGGTTGCCTCAGCCTATAAGATACAGTTTGAAGGCATCCAGTGGTGTAGGATTCAATCTTGACTGTATGCTGTGGATGGAGAAGTTCTTTCCGCAGGACCTACATAAGATTTACAAGGTGTTCCCGATGTGCGAACGGGTGCTTTGGGAGTATTATAATAGAGAGCAGAAATAATAACTATTAAAACATAATTGCTGAGTTAGAAGAAGAAGAATGAAATCTATGTCTGAGGTATATGATCAGGTTGAAAGAATCCAGAGGCTGGGAGCTAGTGGCACAGGTGTTAGCTATGAAAGATTTGCAAGGGCAGCAAGTAGAGTATCAGGGATTATAAGAGCTGAGCAGAGAAAAAACCCTTTTGCTAAGGGAGAAAGGTTTCAGACAAATGCATATTTGGTAAATAGAGGACAGGGTTTAAGTAATGGTTAAATTTTAAAATATAAATGCCGAGTTAGAAGAAGAAAAACTTATAGACAGTTATCAGAACAGGCAAGACGTATAATGTATAATGCAGGAAGATAATACGGACTTGGAACGGAACGTCAGAGAGCGATAAGGGACAGGACAAGAGGTATTATAGGGCGTTATGGACAAAATATTGATAGATATTTTTCCTCACGAGGTATTGATATATATGGAGACCGTCCTGTGAGTAGAAGTAGATACATGGGTAATAGTAACGGCTAAAAATTAACAACAAACACAAAACAATATCATGGAACCAAGCAAGTATTTCAACAGTGAGATAGTAGAGCTCAACAGGTCGCAGATAAAGTTTGCGGACTATAACCCTCGTACTATTACCGATGAGGGCAAGAAGGCTCTAAAACGCTCGGTTAAGCGTTACGGAGTAATAGGTAACAATATTTTGGTAAACAAGAGGACCGGTTACACTATTGTGAGCGGTCATCAGAAGGTTGCAATACTGGATAGCCAGAACAAGTACAACCCTACCACTAAAGAGAATGATTACATACTCCGTATAGAGCTCATAGATGTGGATGAGAAAGAAGAAAAGACCATCAACATACTCTTGAACAACCAAAATGTTGGAGGAGAGTGGGATTATAACCGTTTGCGTGAGATAGTTCCAGATATTGACTACAAGGATGCCGGGCTTACAGAAGCGGACTTGAACATAATAGGTGTGGACTTCATGTTCCAGACTGAAGAAGAGTCTGACATAACTGCCCAACTGGAGGATATGATGACACCTGTAACAGAGCTCAAAGAGGCTGAAAAAGCAGAAAGACAGGCACAGCTCCAGATGGAGAGACAAGCCAAGATAGACCACATGAAAGAGGTCAAGCAGCAGGTCAAAGAAGATGCACAGCAGAAGGCAGAGAATATGGATGCCTATGTCATGCTCTCCTTTGACACCTTTGCTGCAAAGGCAGCTTTCTGTGAGAGGTTCGGATATGGCAGATATGACAAGTTCATAAAAGGTGAGGTGTTTGACCAGATAATAGAGAGGATAGACTGATATAGCGGTTATCTCTCAGGGGAAAAATATATTGGGGCGGTAGAGCCGTAACATGAAAATCAACTGAAAGGAGATAGAGAAATGGGAAGAGGGCGAAAAACAAAATACGATTTTGACAATGATGCCACAATTTTGGCCAAGATTGAAGAGCTGGCGAGAGATGGAGCGCAGGATGGGGAGATTGCCACATATTTGGGCTATAGTGGGGCTCATTTCAGCGTATTGAAGGGGGAATATCCTAAAATTTCTAATGCGTTAAAAAAAGGCCGTTCCCCGCTTGATTTCAATGTGGAGAACAGTCTGTTCAGAAAGTGTATAGGCTACAAGGAGAAGGTCCAAAAGCCTATAAAGGTGAAGGAGAAGTATTACGATGAACAGGGAAGGCTATGTGAGAAGGAGAGAGTTGAAGTAGTGGAGTATGAGGAGACCGTATTCCCGGAAGTGACAGCACAGATATTCTGGCTGAAGAACAGGAAACCGAAGATGTGGAACAGACAGCCGGTAGAGGAAGATGGGGATAACCCAGTGATAAAGGCAAACAAGGGCATCCCTATTGCCAATTGGCTCAAACAGGAGATGGAGGCTGCAAAATGATAAAGACCCATGAGGTATATTATCCGATGTATACCAATGAGGATAAGTTCATCATATTGGTTACAGGAGGGCGAGGAAGCGGAAAGAGTTTCGGGACATCCTCGTTCATTGAGAGATTGACATTTGACTACAATCCCGACTATAACGGGAACAAGGTAGTGCATAATGTATTGTATTGCCGTTATACCATGACATCAGCGCATATATCGGTAATACCTGAGTTCCTTGACAAGATAGAGCTGGATGGCACAAGTGCCTATTTCAAGCCCACCAAAACAGATGTGCAGAATCTGGTTACGGGCAGCAGGATAATGTTTAGAGGTATCAAGACTTCCTCCGGCAATCAGACTGCAAAGCTCAAATCCATTCATGGTGTTACGGTATTTGTTTGTGATGAGGCTGAGGAATGGACCTCCGAGGAGGAGTATGACAAAATAATGCTTTCAATAAGGCAGAAGGGGTTGAAAAACCTTGTCATCATAATTATGAACCCAACAGACTCCAATCACATGATATACCAGAAGTATATCAAGGACACCCACAAGATAGAGTATTTTGATGGTGTTCCCGTACAGATAAGCACTCATCCCAATGTGCTACATATCCATACCACCTACTTGGATAATCTTGAGCATCTGTCGGATGAGTTTCTTAGGGAAATGGAGGATATGAAGCAGAACAATCCTGAGAAGTATGCTCATATAGCCATGGGGCAATGGTCGGATGTGGCAGAGGGCGCAGTATTCAAGAAATGGGGCATTGTGGATGAGTTTCCGCAGTGGTGCAAGAAGGTGGCAATCGGGCTGGACTTTGGTTATAGCCATGACCCTACAGCTGCAGTGCGGTGCGGTATCATTGATAATAGGATATACTTGGATGAGATAGATTACAGGACTGGGTTATTGGCTTCGGATATAATAAAGAAACTCCGTCCTTACAACCTCAAGGTTATAGCGGACAGTGCAGATCCAAGACTGATTCAGGAGATACACAACGGAGGTGTGCGGATTTATCCGGTGGAGAAAGGTGCCGGCTCTATCATAGCAGGAATAGAAAAGATGAAGGAGTATGAGATCTATGTAACAAAGAGATCATATAACCTGCAGAATGAATTGAGAAATTATATATGGGCGAAGGATAAGGATGGCAGATATATCAACGAGCCGGAGGACCATGATAATCACCTGGCCGATGCCGCAAGGTATTATGTTTTGGGTGAATTGCTGGGTAAAATCCAAGCCCCTAAAAATTATACCAATGTTTTTGCACACTAAACAGAGAGCGAAATGAAATTAGAGGAAATTTTAGCATTACCTACCATTGAGGAGAGGATAACCTACCTGAAGAAGGGCAGAAAGACAGAAATGCCCGATAAGGAAAGGCTATACAAGGACTGGGATGCAAACCAGCATGAGATAAAGACAGATAAGGACAAATATCCCGACATCAAGATAACAACACAGATGGAGCAGACGGTATTTGATGAGAATACCGGTAGAAACTACACCATACCTGAAAGGACAAAGAATGTAGAACCCAACAGAATAGTTATTCCTCTTGAGCAGGATATAGTCAATATCCATACTGCCTTCACTGTAGGCACTGAACCGAGTATGGAGTGCAATCCGGAAGAGAGAGAGAAAGGTTTGTTCTCTGCCCTCAAGCTGGTTCTTGCCAAGAACAAAATCAAATATCAGAACAAGAGGATTGTCCGCTCATGGCTATCGGAACAGGAGTGTGCCGAGTATTGGTATGCGGCAAAAGATGAAGGGTTCTGGAGGAGGATTCTGGCCAAGATTGGCATAAAGATGAATGTACAGCCACAATACAAACTCAAGAGTGTGCTGTGGTCTCCATTCAGAGGTGATAAGCTCTATCCGTTCTTTGATGAGAATGGGGATATGGTGGCATTTTCAAGGGAATACAAGCGAAAAACCATCAAGGATGTAGAGATTACCTGCTTTATGGTTATAACCGCTCAAAAGGTCTATAATTGGGAGTTGTCAACAGAGACAACAGAATGGACCGAAAGGTCATTTGAGCATAAATTCAACAAGCTCCCTGTTCTCTACTGCTACAGAAGCGAGGCTCTATGTGACAAGATACATACCATCAGGGTAAGACTTGAGAAGCTTATCTCAAGTTATGCAGACTGTATAGACTACCACTTCTTCCCTATCCTCAAGCTGTTTGGAAATTTAGATCCTGATTCTACCCAGATGAGCGGTGATGTACGCAATAGGATTGTGCAGCTCACAGGGCAAGGGGCCAATGCTGAGTATCTGACATGGAACCAAGCCAGTGAGACAGTCAAACTGGAGTTGGAGTCTCTGACAGAGAAAGCCTACTCAATGACCAATACTCCAAGGGTGATGCCGGAGAATCTTAAAGGGTTGGGAACATCTTTTTCCGGTGTCTCATTCAGATATATGTTCATGGGCGCACACTTGGCTGTAGAGAACCATGCGGAGGAGATTGGAGAGTTTATGCAGAGGCGAGTGAATTTCCTTGTTTCAGCCATTGCATCCATCAATACGGAGTTTTCCAAGCCTGCTGAAACCATAGATATTGAAGTGAAGATTCAGCCTTATATGATAGACTCTCAGAAGGACAAGATTGATACAGCTGTGGCAGCCATAGATGGCGGTGTATGGACCAGAAGAGAAGGTATAATATTTGCCGGCAATGCCGATATGATTGAAGAAAACCTCAAGGAGATTGAAGAAGATATGGCAAAGGAGCAGAAGACTACCAAAATCGGCTTTTCTACCAATAAGGAATAAAACCTAACCCGATATTTGTTTTGTGTGAGGCTGTGGGAGCAATCCTGCAGCCTTTTTTTGACTTGAAATTCCAAGTCAAAACATAGACAGCCAAATACTTATATAAAAAAGGAGCCTTGGTTATTTTTGGAGTATTACAAATAAGGATTAAAAATGACTATTCAGGAAAAGATTTTAGCGGGATTGCAACAGAAGTTTTCTGGGGCTGATAACGCAACACTGGTAAGGATAGCCACCAAAAAGGCTGAAGGCGTAACCGATGAAGCACAGGTACAAGCAATTGTAGACGGTGTGAGTTTCGGGGATGTGATGCAGTCCTATGGTGATTATCGTGTAGGGGATGCTACCAAGACGGCAATAGCCAACTATGAGAAGAAGCATAACCTTAAAGATGGGAAACCGGCAGAAGAACCGTTGGTTGAGAAAGAGCCGAAGAAGGATGAACAGATACCTGCATGGGCGCAGGCCATCATTGATTCCAACAAGGCTTTGACAGAGAAGGTTGCCAACTATGAAGCTGAGAAAACAGCGGCACAGAGACAGGCTTCCATTGCAGCCAAGGCTAAGGAGTACGGGATTCCAGAAAACCTCGTTTCCATGTTGAAGATAGCTGATGATGCAGACTTGGATGTTTACATGAAGGATGCTAAGCAGACATTTGCCAATTTGGGATTTGAGGGTGTTGTTCCTCCAAGTGAGAGCAACAAAGAGGAGAAGAACTCCGAGGATATTGCTGCACTCATCAATAAGGGTACAGCGGACATTGTTAAACAACAAAACTAAAGTATTATGCCAGCAGGATTTAAGTATGACATGAATCCAATTGAGAAGGTGATGCCTGAGATGTGCCGTTTTGAGACTGTGTACAGACTTTCAGGTGGTTTCAATTTGGATATCAGCAACCTTGCAGGTGTAGATGCTATTCCGCCTCTTACACCTGTGGTTATTGACTTTGTTACACGCAAAGCTGTAGCAGTCATCAATGTGGAGGTAGTGGAGTCCATTTCAGCAGGTGCCACTGCCCTTAAAGTTAAGAAAGGCTCTTTGGTAGGTGTGGGCGCACACCTTGGTAATGGCTCTAACGGTGGTACTGTAACAGCCATTGATAAGAGTAATGCTGATTATGACCTTGTGACCTTGGCAGAGGGTTCAACCCTTGCAGCTCAGAAAGGTGCTGTATTGTTTGAGGCGACTGCCGTAGCTGGCAAGACCCCTAAAGCAACAGCCAACTTCTTGAACTATGCCTGGACTAAAGTTGTGGAGGGTGCAACCATTACAGCTATCGGCAGGGCTTATGAGATCAGACCTACAAGACTGATTGCCCCTATCTCTGAGAAGGACAAGGCAACTTTGGGTGACAGATTCCTATTTACTTACTAAAAATGGAGGGTAGAGATTATGTTTTTGACTTTTGAAACACTATTTAACGACCCGAATGTGGTTAAGGCGGTTATTGACCGTGTACAGGCTCAGAAACTGGATACTATCTTCTGGAAGAAGTATTTGGATTTTGAGGAGACCAAATCAAGGGTATTCAAGACTTACCTTGGCACCGTTACCGGTGTTGTGGCAGGTTCAGTTATTGACCGCAACTCAAACAAACCTTTGAGGGAGAGAAAATCTCTTGGTTCAGGTTATGGCGAGGTTGCATATCTTGGTGACCGTTACCAGATGGATAATGACCGTTTGGATATGCTGCAGGAGCTTATCAACAAGTTCAATGCTGCTAAGACTACAGATCAGGTTTCTGCGATGAATGACATCATTGCATACATCACTGATGATATGAGGCAGGTTCTCCTTGCTCCTCATAAGAGAATGGACCTTGTTGTTGGAGACCTTCGTTCAGATGGTAAAGCTTCTGTTAAGGTTGATGACAACCCACAGGGTATTGAAATGTTGGATATGGTGCTTCCTGTTAACAGAATTGCTCCAGAGGTTGGTGATAAGGCGCATTTCGTTCAGTATCTGATGAATCTTATTGTTTCTTTGAGAACGAGATTTGGTAACTTCACTTCAATGGAGATGAGCCGTTCAACATTCATTAAGAATATTGTTGGTTCTGCAGACTTTGGAGATTTCTACAAGCAGCAGCTTAATCAGAAAGAGGTACAGATTGCAGCAGGTCTGATGTCAAGCGAGATGGCTTCAACTATCTTCCAAGGCTTGGGACTTCCTTCAATCGTTATCAATGAGGATATGGTTGAGCTTGCAGACGGTTCTTATAAGCAGGTGTTCCAGGATAATAGGATTTCACTCTTCACTGCTCCTAAACAGGGTAAGATGCGTTGGCATACTCCTTATGAGATTACTGACCCTATCCCTGGTAAGACTTATACCCGTTCAGAGGGAGGTATGTACATCTCCAATGTAAGAACAGAGGAGGGTAGATTCATGGAGTATGGTTGCGAGTGGATTCCAGAGATTACTGCACCTAACAAGATGACCATCATTGACCTTGACACAATGAATGCGTAGCAAATGAATGTAACGGAATACATACAGCAGAGGTTTCAGCCATTCGGTATAACAATATCGGAGGCTGACCTCTTGGATATTCAACTCTCTACTGGGCTTTCTGCTGATGAAGAGGTGACAAAGGAGAACCACGATGCGTTAAATGTGGGTATCACCCGCTATATACCATTGTTATTGCTCCGAGCCACCTCTGTAAGTGAGAATGGTTTTTCAATGAGCTGGGATATTAAAGGCTTGAAGGACTATTACTCATATATGTGCAGAAAATACGGCCTTAAAGATGAGATAAACACAGATAAACCAAGAGTAAAATTCCTATGATCCAGTCAACACTGATATTTGGCCCGCATAACCTTTATAAACTTATCAAAGCTACAGAGCAGAGGGATGAATCCGGAAGGATTATTCCGGAAGAGTCCCAGCAATGGCAGTTCATCTGCAACTGCAGGTGTGATGATAACACCACAACCAAGTATACCAAGGATAACGGAGAAGTGTTCGTTCCCCAATATCAAGTTGTGGCTCCGCTTACCAGCCATATCAAAGAGGGTGATTACATCCGTTGTATGGTTGGGGATGAGATAAGGGGTGAAGGTGAGGTTGATTCAGTGAAGAGGGGGAATTTCTTTCAAAAAATGGTGTTGTTTGTATGATAGTACAGGGAGACATAGCAAAGATACTTTACAGGGATTGTCAGCAATTCGGCTTACCGGTTTACCAAAAGGATAATACCCCTACCGGCAAAGTGGTAAAAGAGAGGATTGTAGTAATCCCAAAATCTGGCACTCCAGATACCTATTGGGAGAAGTGTTATGTGGAAGTCAATTTCTGTGTTCCTGACAAGAAGGGTAAGGCTGACCTTATCCGTATGGATGAATTGGAGAGAGAGGCTGTAAAAGTCCTTAAATACAACTCTGGAATGTATGATGGCACAAGATACAGATACAAGAAAGAGAGTACAAGTAGGGAGGAGGATATAGAGTTAGGATGTCATTTCGTTAATGTGAGATTATTGTTTGAAATTTTAAATGCAGAATAAGATATGATAAGCGCAGTAGATATTAAAAAATTATGGTATGCTAACATTGAGTTGGTGACAGGTCCGCTTACCCCTGCTATGCTCAAGACTATCCTTGAGAGCGCAACAGAGGTGACCAATGTGCATCAGGATACTTGGAGCATTGAGGAGGCTGAGGCTTCGCAGGATTCTTTTGTAAATCAGCTGACAGGTCAGATCTACAGGATGGGAGCTAAGACTATGGGTGCCGTAACCTATAACTGGACTATCGGCCAATACGATTTCCAGTCTAAGGCTGATTTGCTTGGTGGTACAGCAACAGATAGTTCTTGGGAGAGAGAGAGAGGAGCAGTAGTAAAATACAAAACTATCATTGCTCTCACTGAGGATGATGTTTATGCTGTTTTACCAAAGGCTAACATTGCAGCAAGACAGGCCCAGACTGATGGTGCAGTAGGTCTTGGTGTTGTTGCTACCGCACTTGAACCTGACAATGTAGAGATAAAAGCGGAGTATTGGTTTTTGAAATCTAAGGTTGATGCTGGTGCAGAAGCCTAATTGGTACAGATAGACTAATAATGTTAATGTGTGGAGGCGTGGGGGAATACCTTGCGCCTTTTTAATTGAATGAGATATGAATAAAGCAGCAAAAATAATATCGGATGCCATCCTTGGGGTAGATTATAAGACAGTAGTAGTTAATGGTAAGGCTTATACTGTCAACCCTCCCACTATAGCTGTATTGGCGGGTGTGGCCCGTCATTTTTCAGCCTTGGATAATGGAGATTCCCTAAGGGATATACTGATGTCCTTTAAAGATATGAAGAAGGCTTGTTCAGCCCTTTCTTGGCTGATACAGGGGGATGACGGATTGACAGAAGAGTTAGCCCAAGGCTCATTCTCAGAGATTGTGGAATCTTTGGATGAGGGGTTGTCCTTAATCAATGTGGAGGATTTTATCAAGCTGTCAACTTTAGTGAGGAGCGTGCTAAGGCTGACAGCAAAACAGAGATGATAGGCAATGATACTCTTTTGGGACAGATTGCAACACTCATTGAAACTCTGCATTTGTCTTATGAAGAGGTGGTTTACAAAATACCTTATAGAAACCTATTGATTATGCAAAAGGATAGATTGCACGCTTGCATAGGAGAAAGGATACAAAAGGTTTCAGGCGCAGATATGGCAGCAAGAAGAATGGGGGGATAAAAGGATGGAATTCAAGGGTGATACAAAGGGGTTGGATGCTCTTATCAAAAAGATTGATGAGCGGTCTGATGCTGTGCTTACAGAGGTGGGCAGAGAGGCTTGCAGACTGGCTCAGCAAGATGGTAATTATCAGAACATAACCTATAACTTGAGAAATGGTAATGGGTATTGCATTGTTAGAGATGGTGAGGTGGTTAAAATGGAGGTAATATCTGATGGTTTACACCCGGAAGCTGTACAACGGACAGAAAACCTCCTGCTCTACTCAAATAAGCCGGAAGATGGGTTATATCTGGCCAATGGGGTGGACTATGCTTCCTTTGTGGAATCCAGAGGGTATGAGGTATTGATGAGTAAGAAACTGTATGCCGCAAGGCAGATTAAAAAGAAATTGTAATGGCAGGAATAATAACCAATGTAGATAGTGATATTAGCAAGCTCAGAAGCCTTAAAAAGGAGATTGAGCAGGTTAAAAAGGCTCTCAAGGGTATTGATATTAAGGTTGATGTTGATATTGCCAAGGATCTGGAAGCGCAACTCAAGAGCCTCACAGGACAATATGATGAGCTTTCCAAAAAGGTGGCTGAGATTGATGGCAAAATCAAGCTCTCCACTAAGAATATCAATGAATCCACCGAAAAGATTATCAAGGCTCAGGAGAGCATCTTAAAGGCCTCTCAAGTTGAAGGGCAATCATCCAATACTCAGACGGCAACAGTTACCAATGTACAGACTGCTGCTGTACAGGCTCAAGCTGCCGCTTATAGTGACCTGAAGGAGGAGATTGATAAAGTATTGGGTTCTAGAGCTGAGAATATCAAGCGGCTTGTAGATGAAGAGGCTAATATAAAGAGGATAAAAAGGGAGATTGCAGAGCTTGCCGCAAAGCAGGATAAAGTAGGGTTGTCAAAGGGTGAGACACAGAGGTTGAGAGATTTAAATAACAGCCTTATTGAGAGTAAAACAGCTGTTTCCCAACTCAATCAAGTCCTAAGGAATGATGCAAAGCTTGGTCAATCAGCGGCTGATTCAATGACAAGATTAGGGCAGGAATTGAGCCGTATGAGGATGGCTTATAGAGAGCTTACAGATGAAGAGAAAGACTCTCCTTTTGGCCGTGTTTTGAAGGCTTCAATAGAGGAAGCGGATGCTAAAATCAAGGAGTTGGATGCTTCCATAGGTAACCACCAGAGGAATGTGGGTAACTACGCCAGCAGTTGGAATGGATTGAGTTTCTCTATTCAGCAATTGGCGAGGGAGCTGCCTTCTTTGGCCTATGGCCCTACTGTGTTCTTCTCTGCAATATCCAACAACTTGCCAATGCTCACAGATGAGATAAAGAGAGCAAGAGAAGAATATCAAAGAACGGTGGCAGCAGGGCAGAAAGGCACTCCAGTATGGAAACAAGTCGCTAAATCCGTTATCAGTTGGCAAACTCTGCTTATAGCCGGCATTACTATCCTTACTATGCACGGAGATAAGATTATTGAGTGGGTTGGTAAGCTGTTCAAAGGCTCTGATGCAGCTCTGAGTGCTGGAGAGGCTATGAAAAAGCTGAATAAGGCAATGGAGTTTAAGGATTTGGGGACTGATTTGGCTAATTTCCAAAGGCTTGTCAATCTTTATCGGGATTTGGGGGATAATGCTGAGGCAAAGAAGCAATTTATTGAGGATTATAAGGATGAACTGGATGAAACTGGGATTGCGGTAAATAATGTGCAGGATGCAGAAAGATTATTGATTGAAAAAACTCCAGACTACATAAAAGCCATGACATTGAGAGCAAAGGCTAATGCGGCAATGAAATTAGCCGCTCAAGAAATGGAAGAGGCAGTAAAAAAACAAGTCAAGAATCAAGAAAAAATCCAAAAACTACAACAACAGATAGAGGATGTAGAAAAGAAAGGAGAAGGATATAAAGAAGTAATACCAGAGGTTCGTGATGTAAATGGCCGGATTTTAAGAGCAGCGGGAGAAAGGACTGGAGAGGAAATTATTGAAGGACTGAAACTGCAAATCGCAAAATTAAGTGGCGCATCAGCCGAAGCCGCTGGGCAGACTTATTTATCTTTAATGGAAGAATATACAGATCAAGCCAATAATTTACTTAAAAATGCCGGTCTAACCACTTCTGATGAACAGAAAGCCAAAGAAAAAGCGGCCAAACAAGCAGCTGAAGCGGCAAAAGCCAGGCAACAGGCGCAAGAAAACACTAATAATATCATCCTCAATCAGCAAAAAGCCAACCAAGATGCTGAAATCAAACTGATGGCCGAAGGCTCTGCAAAGAAGATTGCTCAGTTGAATCTGGAGTATGATAGACAAATTGCGACTATTACGGAGAATGAGCAAAAGGTAAGGGCTGCACAAGGAGGTAAATTAACGCCAGAGTATGAGGCTGTATTTACAACAGCAAAAAGCAATACCAAGCAGACAAGGGATATGGGCATTGCAGCCGTAAGAGCAGAGGAGAATGAACGGATTGGAAAGTTGCTTAAAGAATATCAGTCTCTTACAGATAAATACCTTGAAACTGATAGAAAATTTGCCAAGGATAGGGCTGATTTGATAAAAGCCGGAGCCTCCCAAGCTACCATTGCAGAATTGGATTATAAGAGGGATGAATCTTTAACAGCTATAGCTGAGGATTTAGCTGAAAGAGAAGCAACCTTTAAAGGATGGATGAACTCTATAACTGCTATGTCTTTGGAAGAGCTGAGAAAGGCTCTTGTATTAGCTGAGCAAGAATTGTCAATGCTGGAGATAGGAGGAAATGCGAATGGTACAAAAGCAATTGCACTAAGAGGGCAAATATCCAAAATAAACCAGCAGATAGATAAGCAAAGCAATAAAAATGCGAAAAATGAAGGTCCAAATCCAGAAGCTAAAGAGGATTGGAAGGAGTTATATCAGACACTCAGAGAGGTAGAAGGGCAGTTTAGGGAGATAGGTCAAACTATCGGTGGGACAGCAGGGGAAATAATAAGCACAGCTGGTGAGATAGCGGGTTCTACTCTTACAATGATCAACAATATAACCACCTTGACAGATACTTCTATAAAAAGTACAGAGCAGACCGCTGAAACATCCTCTAAAGCTGTGCAGCAGGTAGAAAGAGCTTCTGTAATACTGGCTATTATCGGGGCAGCCTTGCAGATAATTACCAAAATTGTCAACCTTGCTACACAGATGCACGATGCCAAGCATGAAAAGAGGATTCAAAAGCTGCAGAAGCAGATTGATACACTTGAGAAAGGTTATGACAAACTGGGTGATGCTGTAGAGAGGGCTTTTTCTAAGGATGCATCCAAGCTGATTGAACAACAGAATAAACTTCTTGAGCAACAGAGGACTCTCATCCAACAGCAGATAAAAGAGGAAGAAGCCAAGAAAAAGACCGATAAGAGCAAGATAGAGGACTATCAGAACCAGATAGATGAGATAAACAAGACCTTGGAGGAAAACAAGGAAAAGGCTGTAGATGCCATCTTTGGGGAGGATATAAGCTCCGCTATTGAGAATTTTGCCGAGGCTTATGCTGATGCTGTAGCTAAAGGTGGCGACAAGTGGGTTTCTGTAAAGGATACCGTCAAGAACATGATGAAGCAGATGGTTATAGAGTCTATAAAAGGTTCTCTACAATCATCCCAAGCAATTGAGAAAATCAGACAAAAGTTATTGGAGTTCTACACTGACAATGTCCTTTCCCTTACTGAGCAGGAATACATCTATAAGATGGCTGAGAATGTGCAGAAAGAGCTTGACAGGCAGTTTGGATGGGCAGACAGCTTATTTAAAGATGATAACGCCACTACAGAGCAAAAAGCCACCTATGGCGGTTTTGAAACTATGTCTGAAGATACCGGCACAGAGCTGAACGGCAGATTCACAGCCCTGCAGATGGCCGGAGAAGAGATAAAGAGGGAGGCAATAAACCAGACTATAACCCTCAATGAGATAAAGGGCAGTCTGGATGCCTATATGGCTGCTAATGGAGGTCCTGGGGTGCAGACAAGCCTTGATAATATTTTGACTTTCGTTTCGCAGTCATATATGGAGCTTCAGCAGATAAACCAAAACACTGCTGAAAATGTTACAGAGTTAAAGAAAGTGGTGAGACAGATAAACAAATGGGATTCTAAAATAATGAGTTTATAAAATGAGGGCAATAGATGAAATATTACAGAAAGCTTTGTCATTGGGAGCTTGTAATAAGTCCAATGACGTTACAGACTGGAAAACGTTGGTCTGGCTATTTTTCTCTCCGCAGGGGATTGAGTTTTGTGAAAAGAACAATTTTCCAACCTTGGAGATGTTCCAGGAGATTGGAGAGAATGTAGAGGGTTTCAATGTATTTGTAGATGCTGGGTTACAGAAAAGGTCCAATGATACGATGATTGGACTTATCGGAGACACTGAGGGAGAGTTGTATTTTGATGATAACACCAAAGTACATAAAGTGGTGGTTATGCACGGCGCAAAGGCTAGAATCATCCTTAGAAACTTTGCTGTAGTAAGGCTCTACAATATAGGTGAGAATGAAGTTAAAATTCACAAGGATAAAACATCAGTAGTGTTGCGATGAGAGGAGAATTGCTAATAAACGGAAAAGATGCCTATACCACTTGGGGGGTGAGTATGGGAGACAACTTCCTTGACAATATAGAGGCTCCGGCATCTGTCAAGGAGTACATCAGTAATGAGAGCCGTACAGAGAACGGAAAAAGGGTGATTACAGATGCTTCTTTAATCAAACTGGCATCCAGGGATGTTACCCTTCAGTTCCATATCTGTGGAGATTTCCAAGATGATTATCTGAGCAACAAAAGGGCGTTCCAGCAGGAGCTTTACAAGGGTGTTATGGATATTCAGATACCTTCAAGAGGTAGCGAGATCTATCACCTACTCTATCAAGGCAAACAGGTGTCTTACTCTCAGTCCTTCACGGAAGGCAAGCTGAGTGCCAAGTTTGAAGAACCGAATCCGGCAAACAGGGAATAGTGAAAATCCTCCTCAAAAGGGAGGATTTCTTTTTTGTGTTGACTTAAATTCCCAAGTCAAAACATATCCTTCCAATTTCTTTTAACCCGTTGAATGGCAGTGTATTTTTACATTGCAATGGAAATAAAAGACACACAGGGAAATATATTGTTTGATGTACCGGTAACCCAATTGGCAGTATTGACAGAGGAGCTGATGAAGCAGTACGGCATCACTTTGGGGTGGAATGCTGTTACGGCGGATGTATTGCCGGTAGGTGCGTATATAGAGCATAATGGAGTGAGATACTCCCTTTTGGAGCCATACAGCCCTACACAGAAGGATGAGGCTACATACGAATACAGCCCGGTATTTCAGCATCCGGTGATGAGATGGGGTAAGGCTCTATTCTTCTTTTATACTTACTCTGGAGGCTCTATTGTATCAAAGGAGCTGGACTGGAGCCTGACAGATAACCCTGCTAACTTTATGTCAGCCATCTGTGATGCGATAGAGAATGAGACAGGGGAAAAGTGGAGCTATGAGGTAGCTTCGGACCTCGCGGCATCAGCAAGCCTATCGTTCAGCAATACGGACATACTCTCAGGGCTCAATAGTATAGCCGGAGTCTTTAAAACAGAGTGGTGGTTTGACTACGCAAACAAGATTGTGTACCTGTCAAAAGCCGGCCACGGTAGTGCAGTTACCCTTGAGGTGGGACAGAATGTAGGTGTGCCACAGGTGACACAGAACAAGGAGGGGTACTACACAAGGTTCTACGGTTTCGGATCAACAAGGAACATAGACCAGAGCTATGCAGGAGCGAATGTGAACAGCATAGTAAACAGAAGGCTGACCTTAGACCCGGCAAAATACCCTAATGGATACATAGACATAAGAGAGGGGCTGACACAGGAAGAGGTGTTGCCGGTGCCTCTTGTGTTTGATGATATATACCCACGCTCATCCCTCACCATTTCTGATGTCAAGGTGAGGATGATGTGGCGTTTGGATGACAACAGCCAGAAGGTACAGATAGGGACAGACAGCGAGGGTAACCCGGTGTATGACCAATATGCCATTTGGTACTTCAAGATACCTGGCTTTGCATTCAGTAAGAATCTGCTGATAAGTGGAAAGAGCCTGTCGGCACACTTCAATAGTGGTTCATTGAACGGAAGGGAGTTTGAGCTGACATATCACGATAAGGGCGAGACACTGAGCAATAGTGACGGTACGGACTTCGTGGTAGAAGCCGGGGATTACGAGATAAACTTCGTGGAGGAGGGTTCGTACATCATACCTGCGGTTACAGGGCTAATCCCGGCAGAAGGGGATGCGGTAACGCTGTTCAATATCATAATGCCGGAGGAGTACAAGGCGAGTGCATACGCAGAGCTGGAAGAGGCTGTGAGGAAGAGGATGGCCCAGCAGGGAGAGGACAGAAACAACTATACCTTTGAGAGCAACAAAGTGGCTTTCTATGAGAGTAACCCGAACCTGTCAATAGGACGGCTTGTGACCTTCGTAAACGGCTCAAACAGCATAAGCACAAGGGTAATCAAGCTGGAGACACAACTGGACTACCCTTTTGAGCAGAGGATAACCGTAGGTAATGCGATTATCAAGGGCAGTCAGCAGACACTCAAGGAAGAGGTGGTGAATGCCAACCAGAACATAGACCTGTTGGCAGCCATAAATGAGAGTTCGGAGGCATTCCAGCAGTCATTACAGAGGACACAGAAGGCGGTATTGGAGAGCATAGCTAAGATGCCGGACCTCGGCCTCTCACTCGTTGAGCAGGATGGCAAGACTTGGCTGAGAAGTGAATACGACTTCTTCTCGGAGGGTGAGGTTTCTTCGGGTGGTGCATCTGATACAGAGGGAGAAGGTGGAAGCGGTGGAAGTGTGGTTACTGTTGAGCAGATAGTGACAGATGCCAATGGTGTGCCTATTGCCAAAATCAATGTGGACGGTGTGCCTAACATTATCTATGCTCCGAGGACTGCAGAGGTAGATCTTACAGGGTATGCTACCACAGATTATGTAGACAACGCTATACAGAATGCAAAGGACGCAAGGGTTGACACACTCATCAACACCACTATCCCTGAATTACAGAGTGACTTGACAGCATTACAGACCTCTCACAACGCATTGAGGAATGATTTTGATGCGCTCAACACCTTGCTCAATGATGATGTAAGCGAGAAGATAGACACCTGGAATGAGGTTGTTGATTTCCTTGATGAGTATAGCGGTTCGCAAGACCTTGCAACTATATTGTCAGTGATGAATGCTGACATAGCGAAAAGGGCCTTGCAGACCTCGTTGGATGCTACCAATGCGAATCTGAACAACCATATAGATACATTCAACACCTTTGTTGATGCTACCAACAATACCTTATCATCCCACAACAACAGGATAAAGACCTTTGAGGATATGTTTGAGTGGGATGGGGAGAATATCAAAGCAAAAGCAAGTTTCTATTCTGTTGGCGAAGTATCCTCTGGCGGTCTAAGTGACACAGGGGGGAGTACAGGGGGTAATACCGTATCTTGGGCTGGTGCGTATGAAAGCGGTAATCTCTTAGGTACATTGTACATTGATGGAGTGGCGAACACTATCTTAGGCCCCACTGCTTTACCTAATCCTTATGCACTTACAATCAATGGAGAGGTGTATGATGGTAGTAAGGCGGTGGATATTACTATTAGTGGAGGCACAGCAGGCAGTATTTCTTGGGATGCTATTATGGGGAAACCTACAACACTATTTGATTGGCAAGGTTATCTGTGGAATAGCAATACAAGTGCCTATGACTTGTATCAGAACGGAGTGTATAGTTATGCTGGGGGCGTAACTGGCAACAACTGGCCGTCTGAATATGGCATACTTGCTAACCTTGGCAGTGGTAATAACGCTAATAAGATGCAGTTTTTTGAAACTTCTTGGGGAGTATTGCTTCACAGGGTTAAGTTTGATAGCGATTCTTGCGATTGGAGAGTTATATTGGATTCTGCTAATTGTGGGAATTATGCGCTGCCGATAACAGGAGGAAAACTAAATGGCAAATTGGAGATTGAATCAACTAATTGGGGCAATCAGTTGATGATTATATGCAAGAATAATACGCCGTCAGTAATGATGAATGACGGCGCTTATGATTTTGCTGTATGGCCAGGAATAAGGACGCAAGGAAATGACTGGTATTTAAGTAGTATGTACGCCGGTCTTGATAGTAAGGTACTCCACCAGCACAATTACTCATCCTACGCCTTACCGTTGAGTGGGGGTAGTATGAATGATGATGCGAGAATTATATTTAAAAGTAGTAATACATACGGAGCATCCTCTTGGCTTTTATTTGCGTATGGCTCAACATTCCAAATTAAAGCAACAACTTATGGGAGTAATACGTCTGACGATACACCTATTATACAGATTAGCAACTCTGGAGAATTATATAATAATGGTAATGCTGTTATCCACTCTGGTAATATAGGCTCTCAGTCGGTAAACTATGCTAATAGTGCAGGCAATGCTTCTTCTGCGTCAAAATTAGCATCTTCAAGAACTATTTGGGGGCAACCTTTTGACGGAACAGGGAATGTAGACGGTCTTATGGTATCTACTGGAACCAACACTGATATAGGTATGAAAGTTAAAGGCTCTACCTATGAGTTGTTATTCTGCATAGGCTCAGGAAATGTCAATAGAGGTATTTACGATTTCAACAATAGTTCGTGGTTGATGTATAGAGATGCGACAAAAAATGTCATATTTCCGCAAGGCAACATCCTCATAGGTACTACCTACGATATTGGCCATAAACTTTATGTAGCAGGGACCGGAGGATTTAACGAGTGTGTGAGTATTGGTACAAAGTTTACAACATCGGGCAATCCAAATGCAATAGCCGCTTGGCTTAAACTTGCAACACCAGGACACACAGGCTCAGATGCGTGGGTAATTGCAGCAGATGATAGGAGTACGGCATCATCATTCCTTTGCATAGGTTATGACATCAATACTTTGTCATTTAAGTTTGAGCATAATGGTAACTTCGTAGCCACAGGCGAGGTAACGAGTGGTAGTGATGTCCGTTACAAACGCATTGAATCCTACGCAAAGATTGACATCAGCACCATAGCCAATGCACCTATCATCAACTTTAGGTGGACAGATAGAGAGGATGATAAACTACACTTAGGTAGTACAGCACAGTATTGGTACAACACCTCTCTACTTAATGGAGTTTCCCCTACCGATGATGAGAAACTCTGGACTATGGGTTACGGACAGATAGCCTTAGCAAGTGCGGTTTCTATTGCGAAAAAAGTGGTTAATCACGAAGATAGGTTGCAGATAGTGGAGAAAGAATTAGCCTATTATAAAGAGAAAAGTCAAATGTTAGAACAACAATTAAATCAGTATAGGTATGGCATACAATAGTTCAACAGGGATAATCTCAGGAAATGTATCCCATAGTGATATAAATGCCGCTTTGGGTACTAATTACAAGACGAATAGGGAGTTGTGTACAGCAGGGGCAATCAAACCTTTGGCGAAGTATAAGCCTGTTTCCAATTTCTCTAATGGCCCATTAACTGAGGCTCAAAGAAGAGGTACGGGAGAGAATGGTATATTCTATGGCCTAAAGGCTGGAATGGGTAGTGCAAACAATCTCTATTATGCTCACAATGCGGATTGGAGTTATGCAGGCAGACCAACAGGAGGTATAGGACTATCTCCATATAGGTTGCAGGACTTCAACGGATATAGCAAAAACCCTACACCAGTGTTCTGGGGAGAGGGTATCAGAAGTGGTGCAACGGTGCAATACTCATCCCCTAACATCACAGCAACATTGTGGCACTCTGATAATGCCTACGGAGTGGACATTACAGAGATGATTAATGGAGCGTTGGCGAAGGGTAGCACCTATTGGGCCAATATGTCGGTATACATTGTGATAGACAACTACGCAACAATGATGACACCTAATAGGGTGTGGTACAATAGTGCGTTGCAAAAGAACTTCAAGTGCCCTGCATTGCCATCTGCTTTGCAAAACACAGCCACAAGGAAGGTTACTATCGTGGTAGGGCCTTATGACAGTTCTATGGATGGCACTTGGGTTTCATTCAACTCTGACAGCGTATTGGGAGGAAATAAATTCGTATCCCTCTATGGCCTTATCAATATGAGCATCAAGTTCGCTTCTTCTGCTATCATCATAGTTACCAACTTCTCAGGTGCGGTATCGGGAAGCAATATCAACTACTCTTGGTCACAAGGTTCAAGTTGGGGAAGTTACGCATATAAGAGGTTGCTGATAACTGCAAAACAAGTTGGTGGCCCAGAAGGTAGTGGTAGTTATACGGCTACTATGAGTGGTACAAGCATAAGCATTCCATATTTAACTATCATTAATAATTGTGGATTCTTAGAGTTTTCTGGTAGTGGAAATAAGTATGAGATTACAGCAATGGTGCAATATAGTAGTGATAATTCAAACTGGAACAATGCAATAAGTACAACTAATACAGTAACATTATAATTATGGAAGGATTCGAGAGATTCATTAAACTTTTTATCGGCCTGCTCTGTTGGGTATGTGTCGGTATTGCCTCTATTGGGGCCATTACAACTGGTGATACCTTCGTAAGGGTATGCGGAGTTGTGGCAATCTTCACTTTGGCATATTATGCCTACAGGTTTATCAATACCCATTCGGGAGGATACGAAACAGAGGAATAGTGTTAAACAATTAAAAATAGTATAGTTATGAAAATGAATTTAGCAGTAGGTCTATGCGACCTTAACGGAAAAGAGATTGTGACTCCTAATGGCGAGAAATTGCTATTGAGCAAACAGATTGCAAACCTCCTTGTTGCCGAGGAAGCAAAAGAGAACGTATTGCAGAGGTTTGAACTCGCAATGAAACTCAATGTTGCAGAGGGCGAGATTGAGATTACAGACAGCGAGAAGGAGATCATCAAGAAACTCTGTGAGGGTGGTAAGATGACTATCCTTCTATCAGCACAGATTCTAAAAATTGTAAACAACGCAAAATAATTGAGATATGGTAGGCAAACTTGTAAAACAGATTTATGCGTATGAGCAGGCGGAGCTTGCATCTGGCGCAAAGGTTACAGCCCAAGAGGTACGCACAGCAGACAAAAAGGTTGAATCTATCCCTAACGGCAATGTCAATATGGAGAATAGGAGTTTCAATTTTTCTATCAGCAACAATGGCATCAATAGGGAGAAAACATACAACCTTAACAATGTGCCGGAGGGAGTAGACGGACAGGCTATAATCAAGGAGTTCGTTGATTTTGTAGAGACTGACATTGCATAACCGGGGAGGGGCAACCCTCCCATAAACCTAACTTAAAATGGAACTATTGGAAATCCTCAAAGGTTGGATAGATATAATACAACTCTTGTTAATTGGTGTGTTTGGTTGGCTAATCAAAGCTAACTATGACAAGATTAAGGCGAGGGAAAGTGCCGAACAGGAGGTGCAGCATACAGCGCAGGAGAAGATTGCAACAGAGGAAAAGGATTTTGAACTTGACAGCAGAAGAGTAAAGGTATCGGAAGAGGTTGCATCCGAGACATTGGAGCACTTGGCCGAGACAAGGGAAGAAAACTTGAAGCTACTTGAAGATAACTATGAGCAGAGAAAGGCCATAGTGGACTTGCAGTTTGAGATGAGGGAGCTGAAAAAAGAAGTGGCTTATATCAGAGAGGAGAAATCCGTTCTGTGTTACTTCTTTTGCCGAAAAGGTGTGACCTGTGCGAAAAAGGAACCCGTGTTCGGTCCTTTTCAGTTTGATAGACAAACTCTGGAGGAACTTAAACAGATGATAGCAAATGATCAGAAAATTGGACCTACAAGGGATAGACAGGCTTACTAAACACAAGTTGTCGGATGCGTATGGGGTGACATATACGCAGGTAAAGCCGTATGTGGAATGGCTAAATATGTACTGCCAGGAGTATGAGATTGACACACCTTTACGGATGGCGGCCTTTTTGGCCCAAATCGGCTACGAAAGCGGACGGATGAGATATGTGGAGGAGATTGCATCCGGAAAGAAGTATGAGGGCAGGAAAGACCTTGGAAACACCCAAAAAGGTGACGGTATGCGATTCAAAGGGCGTGGACTTATTCAGATTACCGGCAGAGCAAATTACACTGAGCTGAGCAACGATGTGGGGATTAACTTTGTTTCCCAACCTCTATTGCTGTCTTTGCCTGAGTATGCAGTAATGTCTGCTTGTTGGTTCTGGGATAAAAGGAAATTAAATAAATATGCTGATGCAGGGGAATTTAAGGAGATTACAAGGAGAATCAACGGTGGATACAATGGGTTGGAAGATAGGGAGAAGTTATACCATAACTGTAAAAGAATGTTGAATATATGAATAATGTAGCGGAAATATGGAAACCAATATTAGGGTTTGAAGGACTATACGAGGTGAGCAATTTAGGGAGAGTTAAAAATGTCCCCCATTGGATAACTCGTGATTATGTAAAGAAAGATGGTGTGCGTGTTACAGATAGGCTTTTTGTGAAGGAGAAAATCCTTACTCCCAAAAAGAAGTATCACCATCGTAATCGTAATAAAGGTAACGATGTTTATTATCTTGGTTTTTCATTAAGGAAAGCAGGTAAGTATATAAACAAAATGCTTCATAAGATAATAGCGGAAGCCTTTATCCCTAACCCAGAAAACAAACCTTGTATAGACCATATTAACGGAGATTCGTTGGATAATAGGATTGAAAATCTGAGATGGTGTACTTATAAAGAAAATAACAACAATCCTATCGCAAAGGCAAGAAAAGCAATAAGTGCTGTAGGAATAAGGAAAGGATGGAAACATACCGAAGAATTTAAGCAGATGATAAGTGCTAAGTTAAAAGGTAGAGAAATAAAAAAAGAATGGTTCGCTAATAGATTAAAAAAGGTATATCAATATTCCATTAACGGAGAATTTATAGCTGAATACGAATCTATGACAGAAGCGTCCAAAAAAGTAGGGATTAGCTCAGGTCAATTATCAGATTGCTGTAGAGGGAAGCATAAAACAGGAAAAGGCTTTGTGTGGAGCTATACTAAACTTCATTAAGGGAGGTCCGCATTGTAACGATAAGATATTGTATTTTAAGGGATGATACGAAAACCAAAGTTTATGAATGTAAAGACACAGACATTGAAAGACAACTACAAGAAGGCTTGTGATGCTTACTTGGAGAGGTTCTGCGAACTGATAGAGATGGATATGCACTATGCTGACTGGGTAGATGTAGGCGGTGTGGCAGAGATTGGGGACTACTATGTATCAATGCAGGATATGATTACTGCAGTTGAGAACAATGTAGGTTATGAGCAGTTCATTGAGTGGTATGACTACACCCTGAGAGCAGGAGCATTATCCTTACCAACTCCGAACCTTTATGCTTGGCTGAGAGGTTGTCCAAGATACAGCGAGGAGACTTTGTTGGGCATAGAGGCGGCACAAACAAGAGTAAGGGATGCGGAGGAAGAATTGGAGAGAAGAATTAAAGAAACAATTAAAGAAACAAAGGAGGCAATATGATTAACAGAGATTTGACACAGCAAGAATGGGACCTAATAAGAACAATTAGGGCTTATAGAGAAATTCGCAACAGTGACGATGAGGTAATTAAAGAAACCCTAAGGCAAGAAGCGGAGGATGCTTTGATTGCTCTTATTCCGTCTGGAAATATCAAGAAATGGATTAAAGAGAAAAGGGATGAGAGAGCGGAGAGAACTGGCATACTCCTTATGACACAAGAGGAGTTTGATGAATCTACTGAGATTGGAGAAGTGATAGAGACAGATAAAGGAGAGAAGTTGAAATGTATTGGTAAAGAAAACGGAGTCCCTATTTGGGATTTAGTTGAAGAATAGTAAAGTGGTCTAATTCCACCACTTTGGCTCTTTGAAATACTGACTACCGAAAAAAATACTATCTTTGCAAAAATAAGAACCCGGCAGAAGATGAGAAGTCTTCTGATTGTAAGAGGAATATGGATTCTTAATAAAGAGTATCTGGCTGCAACTGGATACTCAAAAATAACCCCTCGGTATTTGTTTACTGAGGGTTATTTTATATCTTTGTGAGCATAAGTATAATATGATAGCTATTCAATATACGCTTATTGAATTCTACCACAGTCCTGGCGGGAGCTTACTTATGGAATGATGCGAGCTGGTACCTTGCATCATTCATTTTTTAACCTATTTGTCAGTAAGGTAAAAGCGGTAGTCAGCAATGATTGCCGTTTTTTATTTTGGATAAAAAATGTATCTTTGCATTACATTATTTTCTCAAGCAAAGGCGGTAGTCAGGGATTGGCTGCTGCCTTTTTTATTTTCCCTAAATTTAAACGATAAAATAAGGCGGTTTAAACGTGCTTATTTGTTTTGCAAATAAGAAGTAGCGGATAATCAGCAAAATACAGAGGTTGGATAATTACTTTGCAAATAAAGATTTAAACGTAATTAAATGAGAGTAACGCACAATGAGAAACCTATTAACCCCATTATTGTATATCTGTGTAGGGGCTTTGCTCAGTATGATGCTAATGAGATCGTGCAACCCGAAGGAGATACCTACAGAGATAATCAAGACCGACACACTGACTATCGTAAAGGTTGACACAGTAAGGATAGTACAACCCCAAGCTGTTAAGATAATGCGAGATACTGTTAAGATAACAGACACTATCTTAATAGCTGGGCAGACATTCTTCCAAGAGGTTAAGGAGTACAGAGATTCCACCTACTATGCAAGGGTAAGCGGAATAAACGCATTCTTAGAGGAAATAAGGGTTTATCCTCGCACTATAACTAAGTATATCACCACAATAGAAAAAGAGGTTCAGAAGCCAAAGAAATGGGGATTGGTTGCAAGTGCTGAGTATGGATATATGGGAGGGAGGTCATATCTTCCTGTAGGTGTCAAGCTGAGATACATGGATAGCAGGAGGACGTACTTTGTGAAGGGCGGTAAAGACGTAATCAATGGAATTGATTTCGTTGCAGCCGGAGCGGAACTGGATATACTTAGATGGTAGTGGAAAAGAAAAAAGGCAGGAGCACACCATAAACTCCCACCTTTTTACTATAGCTAAATTCAAAACCCACAAGTAAAACAAGTATAGGATTAAAAAAGTTCAAAGATGAGTCAAGAAACTTATGTACAGCAAGCAGCAGTGAGGTGGTTTAGATATGAGTACCCTGAACTAGCCAAGCTATTGATTCATATTCCCAATGAAGGTAAGAGGACTATGAAGTGGATAAAAGGCAGACTGGTATGCACTGGAGGTATAAGGGCGAAGGATGAAGGTGTAGTCAAGGGTGTGGCAGATTTAATTCTGTTTGTCCCAAGCGGAGATTATCACGGGTTATGTCTAGAGACCAAGAAAGAAGATATGTCATATAAGGACGGAAAGCCTAAAAAGACCAAGACTTATCAATCTCCAGAGCAGAAAGAGTGGCAGAGTTTGGTGGAGAATCAAGGATTCAAATATGTAGTTTACAGAAGTGTGGAAGAATTTATTGCGATAATAAGAGATTATTTCAAGAAATAATTTACTTTTGTAAATGAGTAGAGGGCTGAGCAACCTACAAACCCAACCCTCTACAGAAATAAATGCAATTCACTATAGTAACAAATAATGTGTTGTTATGTTCAGTGAGTTGCATATTTTTTTTGACAGGCTTCTGAAGTTGGTTTCAGAAGTATCGGGTATCCCTGTTCAGGATATACTCAAATCAAACGAGACAGATGCAGTAGATGCAAGGAATGTTGTTGTGTATGTGTTACACAATGAGGGAGCCTATTGCCGTAACATAGCCAAGTTGCTCAATCGTACTCCCAGAGCAATAAGGTATATGCTGTCAAATTTTGACAATAGGTGCGCCAATAGCAAGTACCTACGTAGCATATATGATGATGTTGTGAAAAGGATAGGAAACAACTTTGAAATACTGGGGAAAAGGTAGATTCCCCACCCTCTCAGGAATATAGAGTTTTGTATTGCGGTTGATTTTGACCGTAACACTTAAACACTAATTATTATGATTTCTGAGTTTAAAGAGAAGGAAGGGACTACTGTAATTGAGAAGACCAATTATGGTGGTTATGAGGGTGACTACGGTGGTCGCAGAGGGCCAAGAGATGTTGCAGCAAGGACACTCGGCGTTATCGGCACTGTTGCCGGCAGTGTAGCCTTAGCAAGTCTATGGAACCGCAACGGTGGTGGCTTAGGCTCTATCCTCGGTGGTGGTGGCTTCAATGGTGGAGGCTCATCTCCAAGTAATGTAAACATCAATTGTGGTGGCGGTTCCAGCTCTACATTTGGTGTATTTGAGAAAGAGTGCAGTGATGTGCTTGACTTAACCAATCTCATCTGGAGCAAGGCTTCAGCAGCAAGAGAGATTGATGTAGCAGAGAAATTCAGTCTGTACAACAGCCAGATTATGGCTGATTTCGGTCTTTACAAGGATAACAGGGACAACCTTGACCGTGTAAACAACCGTATCAACAGTGAGCTGTTCAGCTTGTACAAGTACACAAGGGATAAAGACGATGAGACACGCAAGGAGCTTTGTGACCTCAAAGCAGAGATTGCAGTATCCAAAGCAGTAAGGCCTTATCAGGATAAACTGATCCAGTGCAGTATTGAGGGTGTATATTCAACACTCAAAAACTACATTGACAGCGAGCTTTGTTTGAGGCCTAAGGGAGTTGCAGTCTTGCCATCAGAGCCTACAGTGACTGGAATAGCGAGTTACTGCTGTAATCGTACCCCCGCAGCAGCAGGTGCAGGTGCTTAGCACAAGGCGGTCATCCGTCAAACCCCGTAAATCCAAAAGAAAGAGAGGTAGGGGTTAGCCCCTGCCTCTATAACAACCAAAACTGATACGATATGCAACCGATTAACAACATACATATAGGTGGAGTAGATCCATTGCTTACCGGAACACCTAATTATACTATTGAGGACCGTATGGCTGAACTTAAAGAGCTGAAGACTCTTCTTAGTCAGAAAGAACAGAATCTGGCGCAGATAAAGGCCCAGATGTCACAGAATACACAGCAGCAGAGTAAGACACCCGTATGGGATGAGATAGATAAGGAGATACAAGGGTTGAATGATGCGGAGTATGAGTTTGTATCTGGGAACCAGGAGTTCATTGATAGCAGCAACAGTATAGCTGCGCTTGTACAGAGTGCATACATGGAGTTGATGCGGCCTGTTGTGGAGGGTTCGCAGAAGGGCAAAGATGCCTTGGATAATCACCTTACATTGGTAAGAAGATTGAAAAAGGCGGCCTCTGCTGAAACTAACAAGCAGATAGCGGACTTCCAAGAGTATACACAGAAGTATGCGGATATGACCTATGCAGACTATTTGAAAATGAAAAATGGAACCCTTAAAAGTAACAAGAAATGAGAACTGAAGATATAAACAAATTCAAGGGGCAGATGAAATCTGCACTCCAGCAGTGGGGTAACGGCAAGATAGACAAACTCCTCGGTAACAAGCCGCAGATGGCAGCATTTGTCAAGAACGGCCTAAATAATATCATGGCAAGGATGGATGCCAAACTGAACAAGTATATTGATGGATTTGTATTGTTTGCAGGGAATGAGAAAGGGGAGATAGATACTGACACTATGGTGGATATGGCGGCAGAAATGTTTAAGGAGATGGATGTCGCAAAGTATGAGTTTGAAATGCTTGATGTATTGGTCGGTGATGGAAAGGTTGTTCTGCATTTCCCGCAGAATTTTATGATTGATATGCTTTTTGGGAGTTCGGGGAAAATAACACTCACAACAGATGACCTTTTGGAATTGAAAGAAATGTTAAACAATTAAAAAATACAGCAATGAATAATCCGATGAAAGAGATGTATGAAGCCCTACAGGGTGTTCAGCATTACAGCAAGAAAGCTATGGAAGCCATGCAAAAGATGGGTCAGATGGGACAGCGTGGAGGCTATGGCAATAGAGGTGGCAATGGCGGCTACTCAGGTGGTTCATCTGGCGGCAGCTATGGCAACAGAGAAGGTATGGAGTGGGAGAATATGGGGCAGAGAGATATGGAACTACCTCCTTGGATGATGTAATAACTTGGGAGGGGGCAACTCCTCCCTTAATACTTTAGAGCTATGAATGATTTTACGTTTATGTATCCACCGGCAATGATTAACTACCTCATAGCTAACGGGTGGCATTTCAGTAAGGGAGCGTCAGATTTTGCTGCTTCTCTTATGAAGAAAAAGAAGGCTGGGACTAAGGATGAGCAGGAGCCTATCAAGCCATATACCAAAGAGGAGGTTGACGAGTTACTGAAGAAATATGGTGTGACTTTAGAGAACAATCAGCTATATGATTATGTTTATATAGCAAACAAGGCTAAGGCTGACTATTGGGGCAGTTCCATTGAGGATGAGAAGCATCTTGCCCTGCATATCAAGGATGAGATTGATGATGTGGACAGAAAAGAGGGGATCATTATGAAGATGTGGCATACTATGGTTAGAGGAAACGGTGTGGCAGTCCCTTGGCTTGAATTATTGGATTAATTATGATACGGCAGAGATTTCATATAGATAAATGTAATTGGGATGTCACAGCTTATTATGCTATTACAAGGTATAATATCGGTGAGATAATGTATAATTTAAAGTGTATAGGTTGTGATGGAGATTTTATGAGAGATGCGTATATTAACCTGTCAGAAAATAAGCTCAATAGTGGCCTTACTTATTCCAATTCATTTTTAAGAGAAACAGTTATGGTTGTGGCTTTAGCTTCCTCTGCCAAGCAGTTCCATAGGGCTTTAGTGCATGAGATGCGGCACTCACAATCCCATATAGCCACAGCCTTTAATATGAATGAAAAAGGAGAAGGGGTCTGTTATTTACTGGATGATATAGTTGGGTTGACTCACGATAAGACGGCCTCACTTATTTGCAATTGTTGTAGAACCAAAAAACACGAACACGATGGAAACGATGAGCATTGAAAGAGTATATCCGCTTCCGATGTGTGAAGAGGATTTTATCTGCCCTTATTGTGGCAAGAATCTTGAAGAGATTGACGGCAAGTTGTATTGCGAGAATTGCGGAGTGAGGGAGGTATGAGAATTATTTATAATTCTATTAAAGTAGAAAAATAGTTACTATTTCTTTGTAAATAGTAGAAAAATAGTTATCTTTGTACTCAGAAAGTCATCTGATTTTCTAATGTTGTGTATTAAATTTTATATTATGACAAAGAAGGTTAAAGAAGTTATTTCTTTATTAGAGGAGGCAGGATGGAAACACATTAGAACAAAAGGAGACCATAGAGTGTTTTACAAAGAAGGGGCAAAAAGACCTATTGTAGTACCTCACGGCCTTAATGATGATTTGCCGATTGGCACTTTAAAATCTATATCAAGACAAGCTGAGATTGAAATAGATTAGTGCTAATAAATCCATTCAAGTAGGGTAGTTATAATACCCTACTTTTGAAAGAATGATTCTAATAAATATACTAAAAACTAATGAAAACACTTAATGTTATTATTGAGAGAACAGAGAATAACTACTCTGCTTATCTACAAGAAGTAGATGGGGTAATAGCAGTAGGAAAGAGTGTTGCAGAAATCAAACAGAGCCTAATTGAGGCCATTGATGTACTTAGAGAGAGTTGTAATGAATTGGGTTGCGAACTCCCAGAAGAATTACAAGGAGAGTATGTGCTAAACTTTAAAATGGATGTTCGCTCAGTTTTAGATTTCTATTCAAACATCTTTACGAAGGCTGCCCTTGAAAGGATTACTGGTATTAACCAGAAGCAGTTATGGCATTATGCAAGTGGAGAGAGAAAACCAAGACCAGAACAAGCCGTAAAACTTGAAAATGCTTTGCATAAACTTGGAGAAGAGTTGTTATCCATCCAACTCTAAAATTTAGATACACACATTTTCAGCCCTCAGTTATAAACTGGGGGTTACTTTTTCTTAAACAACACAGGCACAGCTAAAGCCATAACCACCACCATAGTTGACAGGCTTATCAGAGAAGCAGCATACTCATCTATAGCTATGCAGTAAGTAACGAACACAAACCAGCCTATCATCAGCAGTGTGAACAGCAGTAGGATAGTCCCCTTGAATCTCATATCTCCCATAGTTTTTATTATAAAACAAAACAAAGAGGAAAAAGTTAAACAATCTTGAAAATATATTTGCAAATCAAATATAAAGTATTATCTTTGCATTAAGAAACAAGGATAATCAATATGAAAACACTAAAAGGTACAGAGAAACAAATCAAATGGGCCGAATCTATTAGAAACAAAGCTGTAGAGATTTATAATGAAATTTATTCTAAATCAGCAAATAAAGAAATGGTAGATAAATTTTTTAATGCTTATATATTTAATAATGATTCAGCTGGTTGGTGGATAGATCATAGGGATTATGTGGCGTGTGATATACATAGCACAATGGGTTTTTTAGATTGGTGTTTAAAAAATCAAAAATAATTGTCAAAAATTGACAAGATAAAGTTAGACCTTCGCAAAAAAATAAAAGATATGAAAATATATAGAGTATATGAGAAACAGGATTTAGGAACAGGCAACTATAAAACTGTTAGTGAAAAATTTTTCAGCCTTGAGAAACTTACTGCGTATCTTACAGCAAAAAAAGCGTATTTTAAAAATTTGACCGAACCCATAACAAAAGAAAGTATTACGGAAAATATCACTGATACCTATTGTGTAGATGTTGTTATTCCAAAGAATGAAGATGCAGGTCTTTGGGAGATGATGGGCTTACCAAACGAGGATACACTATTATGGGTTGAAGAAATACAAATAGTACAATAATATGACTTGGGGTGGCACAAGATCAGGCGCTGGAAGAAAAAGTAAAGGCGCAGAACCAAGAGTGCAATTCTCTTGTTTGCTTAGCGAGCAAAATCGGAACTTTATTAAATCTCAATCTCAAGAAACTGGACTTAGTAACTCTGATGTTATTAATACGATTATTGAGATTTTCCGAGATACAAATAGGGATGATTTGCTTAAAAAATAACCCAAATGTCAGCTGTATTGTCAGCAATATTTCAAGTATTTGATAATCAAAGACACTTTGAGTCCGATATGCTCCACAAAAAGAGAGGGTAACCTTATATCGGTCTACCCTCTCTTTTTTCTTTTTGGTTTTTGCAGGAAATGCCACCCTACTTTATCATATACGGGCTCCCTTTTGCCCAGGCTATCATAAGTTTGTTG
>JAGALE010000148.1 GCA_017625335.1 Lachnospiraceae bacterium | reverse complement strand
CATTTCAGCATCATTTGTTATAGAGTGTACATAGGCGCTTTTTTCTTTATACCTCCTAACATACATTGCTTTTAATTCATTATATCTTACTTCAGCTAATATTTGCCATCTCTTAATAGCATGATCTGTTTTAATTGATGAGGTAAATCCCCTAACAACATCCCAGTAGTTAGCTAAATCCACTATTTTATTCAATTTATCTATTCTTGCTATATCCCTTTTCTCTATTGCATAACTATAATCCATACTGTTACCCTCCGTAATTTTTTTAATTAAAAATAAAACTACTTATATTCATATATAAGTAGTTTTAAATGTTTATTACTGTTCATTTAATGTTGTTCTCATTATATTTTGTTATTTTCAATCAATTCCTTAAATGTAAATCATCTATATAAAAAAATCATGCCACTTTATCAAATTTCCTTTCATTATACATCCTGATAGTTTCTTCGGCAAACTTGTACAATGATTTACTACAGCTAGAAGTTTCCATCACTTTATTATTTTCGTCTAACATTACTTTTCTAATGCTAACTAAGTTTCCATCCTCATCATATTTAGTTATTGCACAACCTTCTGTAATCTCATCTGTCACCCCGTTTACGCATCTCAAATACATGTACCCAACACGTTTAACTTCTAGTCTCATTCTTGAAAATCCATAGTAACATTGCTTTTCCTCATTGTATCTGACAATATTAGGAACAGTTAATCTACCAATATCAAAACCGTAATGAAGTAAATTATGATATACTGTAAGTCCCTCACAAACCGTATCACAGATACTCCGGTTGTTCATAATTGCATTTTTACAAGGTAACATAGCAAAACCTTTATACCAGAATTCATCTTCCTTGTAATCCTCTATAAAATCATGCTCTGGAATTTTGTAATCCTCAAAAGTAATAATGTTACCTTTATTTGCCATGTACTTTCTAGCTGCCATCATATTTATTAATGCTCCTTATATCTTAATGTTTTTTAATTACCTGGTCAATTAACCCCATGTTAACTGCCTGTTCTGCTGTTAACCAGTTATCTCTATCAGTAGCATCTGCAATATAATCAATATCGCAGTCACAGTTTTCAGCTAAAATTCTATTTAGTTTTTCCTTTGTTCTTAAAAGATGTTTAGCTGCAATTTCAATGTCGCTTGCCTGACCTTTTGCACCACCAAGTGGCTGATGAATCATCACTTCCGCATTTGGGAGTGCCATTCTTTTTCCTTTTGCTCCACCAGCTAATAAAAATGCACCCATACTAGCTGCCATGCCCATACAAATTGTACAAACATCACATTTAATATATTGCATTGTATCATAAATTGCCATACCGGCTGTCACACTTCCACCAGGACTATTGATATATAAGTAAATGTCTTTATTAGGATCTTCTGATTCTAAAAATAACATCTGAGATACCACTAAACTAGCAGTTGTATCATTTACTTCATCTGTAAGCATGATAATTCTATCTTTGAGAAGTCTACTATAAATATCATAGCTTCTTTCTCCTTTATTTGTCTGCTCTACTACATAAGGCACAAGTGCCCCTCTTTCTCTATGCATAATGTTTTCCTCCCTTTATTATAACTTTTATATACTGTCTAATTGTTATTTATAGGGAGCCACTTTATAGTAACTCCCTATTATTTTAATTAATCTCTTTAATTACCATTTTCCAACCAGTTCCAGTTGTTTCTGGAATGTCCTTATATTTCATAATTACAGCATCTACATCTTTAAAATCTATA
Source organism: Lachnospiraceae bacterium (assembly GCA_017625335.1). Classification (GTDB taxonomy): domain Bacteria; phylum Bacillota; class Clostridia; order Lachnospirales; family Lachnospiraceae; genus Coprococcus_C. Next base: position 3,011 of record JAGALE010000148.1, on the reverse strand, counting down.
TATCCAGTCATTAACAATTCATTAAATACCTTAACTAACTTATTATGGTCATAAATGAATAGCTCCAATACATCCGGTCTAGCTGTAGTACTATCTCCAAAATAGTCTGCTTTAAATCTTGACATATTGGGTTTATCAAATAACACTGGCTTTAATTCCGAATCATTATTGTATAAAATAATACATTCCGGGTAACTATCATTGTCATATGCCATTTTAACACCCTTGAGCTTACTCAAAAAGTATTCTGCTTTATCACATGCATTAATTACCTCTTCGGCCTCTTCATATGCTCTTCTTAAATCCCATTTAGAAGCCATATCCATTTCAGCAATGCTGCCTAAAACTGAATTTTTACTATCTCTAAAGCCAACTCTCATACAACTACCTTCTTTCATATTTAATAATAAAATTATACCATAATCTCATTATTTAGTCAATATTTTTATAAAAATTATTATAAAAATCTTTTAATTCAATGTATGAGAGTTAATTAAATTAGGCTACTTTATACTCTTTATTATAGATTAATTCATTATCTTCAACAGTAATTACAACCTTATTAAGGTCTGATTCAGAAGGTAAATCATACATTAAATCTGTCATAAACTGCTCAATGATGCTCTTTAATCCTCTAGCTCCTGTACCATTTTCATAAGCTTTATCAGCAATGTAATCAAGAGCCTCATCACTGAATTCTACCTCTACACCATCAAGTCCAATTAATTCTTTATACTGCTTAATAATGCTATTTTTAGTTTCAACTAAAATCCTTCTTAAATCTTCTTTAGTAAGAGGACTTAATTCAACAATAATAGGTAATCTACCAATTAATTCAGGAATGATACCCTGTTTTTCAATGTCTTTAGCTGTTAAGTTCTTTTTGTCTTCTTTATTATCATCAGTCTTATCCTGAATAACAAAGCCTGCTTTTTTCTGCTTAGCTTTGTTCATTGTAAGTGATTCAAATGCACCTCCACAGATGAATAAAATATTTGAAGTATCAATAGTCATCCTATCCCCATGTGGATGCTTTCCCCCACCATTTGTAGGTACACTAACCTCAGCACCTTCAATAATTTTAAGCAATGCTTGCTGAACACCCTCACCGCTTACGTCACGTGTAATACTCATACTTTCTGATTTTCTTGCAATCTTATCAATCTCATCAATGTAAATGATACCATTCTCAGCAGCATCTAAATCATAATCAGCTGCCTGGATAAGTCTTAACAGCATATTTTCAACATCATCACCAACATATCCTGCCTCTGTTACTGTAGTAGCATCACAAATACAGAATGGTACGTCAAGAATCTTGGCAACTGTACGTGCAATTTCTGTCTTACCTACACCAGTAGGCCCAACCATAAGAATATTAGATTTCTGAATATCATCTCTACCGTTTAATATTCTCTTATAATGATTGTAAATCCCTACAGAAATAATTTTCTTTGCTCTTTCCTGCCCAATTACATACTGATCAAGAATATCCTTAATCTCATGAGGAGTTTTAACCTTAACCTCTACATTTGTTTCCTCATAATTACTTGATTCATCAGCATTTCCATTTGCCTTTGCTTCCTGCTTCATTGCCTCTAAACAATCTTGACAAATCGCAATATTTAAGAGGTCATTAACCTCTAATAATACTGTATCGCTACGTTCTTTTCCACAAAAACTACAAACCATTTTGTTCCCCCTTATAATCTCTTAGTTTAAATTTTAATCACTGTTATGTGATAATGGAGAAGATAGGATTTGAACCTATACGACTAATGAGTCCGGACATACGATTCCTGTGTCTGCCATTCCACCACTTCTCCTTATAAAGGGAATAACTTGTAACAAGTTATTCCCAACTGTGTTTAAACTGTAATTTTTTCATACATCTCTGAATCAATTACTGCTCTCATTAATTCATAAGGTGTAGATCCAATATTATCAGTAACATTTTTGAGTATGTTTACTGAATATCCTGATACAAGACTAACTCCATTGTCATCTTTAGCTGCTAAGAATGTTGGTTTTCTAACTGCTACATTCCAGAATACTACCTGTGGTAACTTATAACCAGCTGCCTCATATTTCTTTTTCATTGCATTATACACTGTGATTTTACCATCTTCAAGTCCTTCGAGTTTATCAACCTGCATATCTGATACAATCAATAATGCATCTGGCATTTCTTCAGATGATAAGTTACCATCAATAGCTGTATCAAGCAACAATTTAAATGCACTTTCTAAGTTAGTACTTCCATATCTTCTATGTGTCTCAAAAGTTCTAATATGTTGAGCAAGTGTAGTTCCTGTAAACTCGATAAATTCTGCAGCATCATCGAATAACATGCATAAGTTTTTAAGACATCCCTTGTTGCGCTGTCCAAAGTATAATCCCAATGACCATGCAACTGCTCCTGCATACATTCCATTTGACATATGTTCATCCCACCACATTGATGCTGATGTGTCAATAATCGGCATTACGTTGCCAGTACAAATGTCTTTTAATGAATTCCACATTGTATCCAATTCTGGTCCTCTGGAACCCTTATATACTTTGTTGAAAATATCACATGGATTTACAGTGCTCATATTCATATTTGCTTCGCCCTTATTTACACTATTAATATAAGCTTTCCATCGTTCTTTATCATGCTTTTCAATAGCTTTTCTGTTTGTAAGTAAAAATCTTGAGGCACACTTAGCATACTCAATTTCATCCCAACGTCCAGTAGCCATTTTAGCCTCTGGAATATCAAGATATGCCCTCATTTCACGAAGCATTCTCTTATATTCTCTCAATGACTTAAAGTTGAATCCCAGTTTCTTAGCTGTTAGTTTACCAAGTTCTTTTGTATTCTCAGATGCTGAATCAGGTGTAGCCAGCCATTTAGCAAGTAAAGAAATACTCTTATTTGCTTTCATATAACCTATATTTTTTCTCTCTGAAAGGGAGAAAGTCGGAGGGGAAAAGGGGGGTGAGCGGAGGGGTGTTGGAAGTGTGGT
>JAGALE010000147.1 GCA_017625335.1 Lachnospiraceae bacterium | reverse complement strand
CTGATCAGCAATAGCTCTTGTTATAGCCTGTCTAATCCACCATGTAGCATAGTTACTAAACTTATAACCCTTGCTATAATCGAACTTTTCAACTGCCTTGATAAGACCAAGATTACCCTCCTGGATAAGATCAAGGAAAAGCATTCCTCTTCCCACATATCTCTTAGCAATACTTACAACAAGACGAAGGTTTGCCTCTGCTAGCTTTTTCTTGGCATCTTCATCACCTTCCTCCATTCTACGAGCAAGCTCTGTCTCCTCATCTGCTGAAAGAAGTGGAACCTTACCAATTTCCTTAAGATACATTCTAACTGGGTCCTCTGTACTAACTCCGTCTGCACCGATGCTAACCTCTAACTGCTCAACATCTACATCTGGTTCAACATCTGTATCAAGTAGGATTTCGTCATCAGGAATATCCTCCTCCTCATCAGTGATATTTAATACATCAACATTATGCTCCTCAAGGAACTCAAACACAGTTGTAAGTCTCTCAGCAGTAAGCTCAATATCCTTACAGTCATTGAAATGATTAATTATCTCATTGTCCTCAATTACATTCTTCTTTTTCTTGGCTAGATCAAGCAATTCCTGAAGTTTTGCCTGAAATCTTTCCTCAACATTATTTGCCTCATTAGTTTTCATTGAATCCATATCTGTTATCCTCCATGGTAATAATATTAAATCTATAACGGAATATATAGCTTTCCTAAAGCAACCTTTTCCAAGATAAGCGATTTTAGCTTCTGTGGATTAGCAGCATTTTTGCTAAGCTCATATTCAATTCGTTCTTGTTTTACTCTTTTCACAACATCATTTATCGCCTGATTCTTCTCCTCTGGCGTCATCTCAAATGGCAGCTCAGTCTGAATAATCTCTGCAATAATATGTTGTTTTTCCAAGTCATCTGAAACATCCACTATGGCAGCCGGATCTAGCTTGCCTTTAGTTTCATATTGTTCAAATAACTTAATTGCAACAGCCTGATGATTCTCATCTATAAAATCCTCTACTGTTACAATCCCTTTTAGCTTTTCAAATAGAGATATATCATTAACTAGCCAGGTAAGAAGCAGCTTTTGTGGCTGATTCCTATTCTCATCCCTATCTTTTCTTTTTGTAGTACCTTCATATTCTCTACTTTCTGCCAAAGCTTTCTCCGAAAGACCTATGGCTCCAAACTTTGAAACCATTGCTTTAAAGCTGTCTCTATCCAAACCATACTCCTTAGATATAGCATCTATATAGCTATGACGGGATACCGGTTCTTCTATGGCAGACAGTCTTAAGGCTACGTCATTGGCGAATTTTATTTTATCCTCCGGGTCACTCAGCTTATATTTCTTAGCAATAGTAGAAACCTCAAACTGAATTCCAGTTATGGCATTATCTATTCTCTCCTCATAAGCATCGGCCCCCATATTCTTAATAAATTCGTCAGGGTCCTTATATGGCTTCATATCTATAACTCTAGTTGTAAGACCAACCTCTCTAAGCATTGCTATAACCTTCAAAGTAGCACTTGTACCTGCACCATCACTGTCATAGGCTAGATAAACCTGGTCAGAATATCTTTTTATAAGGTTTGCATGTCCAACTGTAAATGCAGTTCCTAAAGACGCTACAGCATTGTCAAATCCTGCTTGATGCATAGATATAACATCCATATATCCCTCGCATATGATAATACCTCGCCGCTTAGACCTCCTAGCAATATTTAGAGCAAATAGATTTCTACTTTTATCGAAAACTGCTGTTTCCTTAGTATTTATATACTTAGGCACACCATCAGCACTACCTAATATACGTCCACCAAAGCCTATAACCTTACCATTTATATCAAGTATAGGCACCATAACTCTATTCCAAAACTTATCTCTTCCACCTTTTCCTTCATATATATCAACTAGTCCGGAATCCTTCATCTGGTTATCGGTGTATCCCTTACTTTTTAAATATTTATATAAATCATTTTCATAAATATCCGCGTATCCAATTGCGAATTTCTTGATTGTTTCCTGACTTAAGCCTCTATCTGCCAAATATTCTCTGGCAAACTTTCCTCTTTCTGTTGTCAAAAGATAGTAAAAATAATTAGCAGCCGTTTTATTCATATCCTTAAGCATCAGCTTATAATTATCTTTAGCTCTATCACTATTACTGTGCTCTGATTTTGGAAGTTCTACTCCAGCTCTTTCTGCCAAAAATTCCACTGCCTCAGGAAAGGAAAAATTTTCATATTCCATAACAAATGTAAAAACATTACCACCTGTCTGACAACCAAAGCAATTATACAACTGCTTATCTCTATTAACATGAAAGGAAGGCGTTTTCTCGTGGTGAAACGGACAACAGGCTGTATAATCAGAGCCTCGCTTCTTAAGACTAACATATCCGTTTATAATATCCACTATATCGCTACGACTTCTTATCTCTTCAATTATTTCATCAGAATAATACATTTAATCCTCCGAATTATATTACCAGGACTTTGGAATAAAAAGCTCATTAAAGCACTCTATAGCATAATTATCAGTCATTCCTGCTATATAATCGCACACAATAATCTCCTTATTCTCGCCTTTATCAATAAAGTTTTGATATTCCTTTGGAAGCTTTGATAAATCATTGATGTATTCCTGATACAACAATCCTATGATTCTCTCCGCTTTTGTTTCCTGCCCCTTTGCTATAGGATTTGTATACAAATCATTAAACATAAACATCCTAAGATCTTTTTGAGCTTCTTCAAATTCCGGTGGCAACATAACCACATCTTTATCTATACAATACCTTACAATGGCATGAATAGTATTATTAATTCTATCTCTCGTGCAATTCCCAAGAACCTTGGTACATTCCTTAGGCAATGCCGCTTCCTCTAATATACCAGCTCTAATACCATCATCTATATCATGATTAACATAGGCTATCTTGTCAGAAATTCTAACAACAGCTCCCTCTAATGTGGCAGGTGTGTTAGCCGATCTATGATTTAATATACCATCTCTAACCTCCCAGGTTAGATTAAGACCTTTTCCATTTTTTTCTAGCTTTTCCACTACTCTAACACTTTGTTCATTGTGGTGAAATGGTTTAGATGTATATCTACTAAGAGCACGTTCTCCAGCATGACCAAAAGGAGTATGTCCCAAATCATGTCCCAAAGCAATTGCTTCAGTTAAATCCTCATTAAGACCTAATGCTCTAGATATAGTTCTTGCAATTTGAGCAACCTCCAATGTATGAGTAAGTCTTGTCCTATAATGGTCACCACCCGGAGACAAAAAAACCTGTGTCTTATGCTTTAATCTTCTAAAGGATTTACTGTGAATAATTCTGTCTCTGTCTCTTTGAAACTCAGTACGAATATCGCATTTATCCTCCTGACGTTCCCTTCCCTTAGTTTCATCACTAAAGCTAGCACATGGTCTATATATTCTATGTTCTCTTAATTCTTGTTCTTCTCTTATAATCATAATCACCTATATAATATAATCATGCTATATTTTAATACCATTATTAATTCAAATAATAATATTAATAAGGGGACCAATAATATACATATCATATAATAATCAACGACCCGCACAATATAACATACACTAACAAAAAATGTGCCTACAATTAGATTATTCTCTACTTTTCCCCAAAAACCTTTTTATATTTTTATTTTTTGAAATTTTTTTATTAATTATTTTAGTGATTAATTTACAAAAAAATGTGTGCGATTCGTCCCTGCTGCGACCCGCATACAGTGGATTTATCACACACATTATTAAATAATTATTATCTGTTAATATGATGAAAATACTATTTTTGAATCAATCCTGACTCTTCCATATCTATTAGAAGGGATTTTAAATCGAAATCATCCCAAGTTGTTCCTATCTTATCTCCCTCAGCATCGATTTCAATAGTGCTAAGCCACATCTGTCTAAGCTTCTCAAATTCACTATCAACACCCTCTGATGCAACAGAATAAATATAGCTAGTCTTCATATTCTGGTCATCAGAATTAAGCATAACAACAACATTATAGCCAAGTGTACTCTCTATAGGATCTGATACATCTCCGTCCTTCATATTATCTATAATCTTGTTAGTCGCCTCATCATAAGCTCCTGTGTAACCATTAGTTTCCTGACTATATGCTGCAACACCATACTCCTCAGCTATAGCCTTATAATCTTCTCCAGCAGCAATTCTACCAGCAGCTTCCTCCGCCTTTGCCTTAACTTGTTCTTTCTCAGTGTCAGAAACATATACATAGTTACCATTTGCATCTACTGTTGGCTCTCCATTAGTAACTTCAACAGTCGGGAATGTCATATAGTAGATTGTCATAAACTTAGTATCTGCGTATTGCTCTGTCAAATTATCCTGAATAGTTTGTCCAAGATCATTCTTCATATCATTCTCAAACTTAGTAACACATGCCTGCTCATAGAATAATCTATCTAATAACTCGTCAGAAATTCCATATCTATCTAACAAATCCTGACCAATTTTAGTCTTAAAATTAGTTATAGACTGCTCAACAAATGCCATATCCTCCTCGTTAAGAGTGAGATTATTATTCTGTGATACATCGTAAATTATTTTATTCTCTCTTAATGTTGATAAAATTGTAAGCTTCTTATATGCATCCTTAACTTCATCGAATTCAGCAGAATTTCCACCCTGAAGATAAAAATCCTGGATTGCATATACTATCATCTCATCTAGATAAATTGTATAATCACCAATCTTAACAACCTCTGTAGATGATGCTTCCTCAACGGTGTACACCTGCTTATCATCACAACCAGTCAACATACTTACAGCCATAACGAAGGTAAGCGCAATCACCAACAATCTTTTTAAAACGCTATGCTTTTTCATAAGTCCCTCCATAATCAAATTATATAAAAAAATATAATGTATTTACTTAAATCGCATACCATATTATTTTAAGACAATTATTCTTATACGTCAACTGTTTTCACAGAAAATACACTAGAACCAACAAAGAAAACCGCGGCCTAATAGACCGCGGTGAAAATTACAAATATTATATATTACTCCTTTACACCACCAAGTGCAACACCGGCGATGATATACTTTGAAAATGCAAAGTATACGATAAGAAGTGGTAATACTGTAAGTGTAAGTCCTACGTATACGAAACCATAGTCAGTTCTGATAACGTCAGATCTAAGACCCTGTACGAACATAGGAAGTGTATACTTTCTATTGTTAGTAATCATCATAGATGGAGTATACAAGTTATTCCATGATGCAATGAAAGCGAAGATAGCCTGTGTAGCCATAGCTGGCTTCATAAGTGGAAGAGCAATCTTGTTGAAGGTTGCAAACTCACCAGAACCATCAATTCTCGCTGCCTCAATAATCTCTACTGAAAGAGCACCTGTCATATACTGCTTCATGAAGTAAACAGTAGATGGAGCTGCCATAGCAGGGATTATAAGTGGCCAATATGTATCATAGAGATTAATCTTCATCATGAAGTTCATGAATCCGATGATTGATACCTGTGCAGGAATCATCATGATAGCCATAATAAATGACCAAGCAAGGTTCTTAAGCTTAAAGTTATAAACTGTAAGACCATATGCTGTAAATGTTGCAAAGTAAACCTGAAGAATTGTTGCAGGAGCAGCAATCATACATGAGTGAAGCAATGCTTCCCATACGTTAGTTCCTACGTCCTTAGTTCTCTCAAGCAAACCGCTTATATTCTTGAAAAGGTTACCACCTGGAATGAGCTGGATACCTCTCTCGATAACTGCTGATGTATGTGTTGCGTTAACAATCATTGTATAGAAAGGGAAAATACTTATTATACAAAGAATTACGCAAATAACAGTTCTAAAAATCTTAGTAGCTTTAATCTTAGCTGAATAACTCTCGTCAGCGCTATTAATATTAGCCATTATCTACGCACCTCCCTTATCTAATAACTGCATGCTTCTGCTTTGGCTCTTTGTCTCTTGTTAAAGTGAAGAACAAGAGTGAAATAGCTAAAGTGAAGATAAACAATATGATTGAAATAGCTGCAGCCTTACCATAATCTGGATTCTGTGAGAACGCATACTCCTTAATAGTCATAGTAACTGTATGAGAGATACGTCCTGGCTGACCTATACCCTGTGCTACGTTATACAATGATGGAATATCGAACATCTGAAGACCACCGATTGCTGATGTAACAAGTGTAAACTGAAGAATTGGCTTAAGCAATGGCATTGTAATGCTGAAGAACTGCTGTCTTGAGCTTGCACCATCAACCATGGCAGCCTCGTAAAGTGAAGGGTTAATACCAAGGATACCTGCTATAAGCACGATCATAGTATTACCATACCACATCCAGAACTGCATGAAACCAATTATACCAACTGTAGCAGCCTTGCTCTCAAGGAAGCTAAAGTCTTTATCAATAATACCAATATTTCTTAACATCAGTGTAATAGGACCACTGTTACCAAATAAGTTGTAGAAAAGGATAGCGATTGAAGATGCAGTGATGATGTTAGGTAAGAACATCATAACCTTAAATGCACCCTGACCCTTAAGCTTAACAACTGTATCAGTAAACCATGATGATAATAATAATGCTAAGAGTATCTGAGGGATAAAGTTAATTACCCACATAACGATTGTATTCTTAATTGAATTCATAGGCAATGTATCAAACCAGATTGTTCCGCCAGTCTTAAAGTCTTTCTTAGAAAGCATAGACATAAAGTTGTCAAAACCACAGAACTTTGGCTCACACCACTTACCCTGTGTCATTCTATACTCTACAAAACTCAAATAAAAAGTGTAAAGTAAAGGATATAGCTGGAATAATAAGAATACTATGAAGAATGGAGCTATGAATATGTATCCATACTTTCCATATTCAACTGTCTTTCTTTTCATGATTTCACTTCCCCAACCTTTTTATATTTTTTAGTAACATAGTTTCACGTATCCTCCGTTAGACATTTTATAAGGAACCCGTTATACGAAAATATGTACACAAATCCACACATCCACTAATCGTCAACGTGTTTCTTATAAAATGCCCAACAGCGATAATTATGTCTTTTTTTAAATTATGCACCGGACGAATCCGGTGCATAACTATGTGAACAATTTAAAATTATTCTAAATATAAATTACTCTACAACGATGTCTGAGTATGCAGCTGATACCTGCTCCTTGATGTTGATGATTGCATCATCTACAGTTGCAAGGTCACCTGAGTTGTATGACTGTGAAGCTGTATCAAGGTAAGCGTTGAAGATGTTATCGTATGAAGTAGCGTTCTTTAAGCTAAGTCCCTTAGCAGCTGCATCATACATCTCAAGTGGGTTCTGTCCACCGAGCTTCTCAAGAGGTCCCTTGCCATCAGCGATAAGCTGTGCAACTGCTTCCTGGTTGTTACAGAAATCAGTAGCCTCTGCGAAGATCTTGTACATCTCATCTGTATCACAGCACATAGTGTAAACAACAAGAGCTGCAAGCTCCTTGTTAGGACACTTATCAGTTACCATAAGGTATGAACCACCCCAGTGGTATGAACATGGACCAGTTACTACGTTATACTTACCCATAGCATCTGTATCCTCGATTGAAAGTGACCAAGGAATGAACCAAGTACATCCGAAGAAGCAGAATACGTCGTCAGCCATGTTAGCTGTCCACTCTGATGACCACATAGCAGCCTTCTTAGTGTAATCGTTATCGTAAAGCTTCTTTGAATACTCTAAGTAATCGTTAACAGCTGGATCAATGTTAAGAGCGCCGTCAACAACCCATGCTGACTGTCTCTGATCAAGCATAGCGTACTTAATCTCGTCTGGACCTGAAGTCATGTAGTATCCTGCACCCTTCATAGTCTCAGCAGTCTCGAAGAACTTATCCCAGTCGCCGATAGCTGCCTGAACTGACTCTGGATCTGAGAAACCAAGAACTTCCTCAGCGATATCAGTTCTGTAAGCAACAACACCAGGAGTTGCCTGCCATGTCATAGCCTTAAGCTCGCCATCAACAGTAGCGTACTCTACAGTGTAGTCGTAAGCGTTCTTGTACATATCTAATGTAAGTCCGATATCAGTTACAGGAACGATGTAATCTCTCTGCATGAATGAAAGAGCAACGTCGTTATCTGCAGCGATGATTGATGGAACTAAATCTCCACCTGCATCGATAGCTGCCTGTAACTTAGCTGGGTACTCCTCACCAGTACCTGACATATCAAGGTTGTTGTAAACAACTAAGTCAGAAAGCTCTGGATACTTGCTTCTGAAAGTTAAGTCAAGTCTCTGTCCTAACTCATCATTCCATGAATAAACCTGGATTGAAGTTGCAGTATCAGTTACAGTAATAGGAGCTGCACCGTCTGCTGGAGCCTCAGTATCAGCTGGAGCGTCAGTAGCTGCTGCCTCTGTAGTTGTAGCTGCCTCTGTAGTAGTTGCCTCTGTTTCCTTCTCCTTCTCGCCACAAGCGCAAAGTGATAATCCCATTGCAAGTGCTAAAGAAAGAGCTAATGCTTTTTTGAATTTTTTCACAAAAAAACCCTCCTTTTATAATGTGTGTGTATTTGTTCTAATCAACGTTCATCTTCTCGTAGCTTGATTCTTGCTATCTTACTCTTCCAAGCATCCCTAAGAATCACTTCTTTGAAACCCTTATCAAACATAAGTAGCTTAAATCTCACCTAGAAAAATATGTACATTATCAAAGAACTACTATCTATGAACCTATTCATAATCAGTCTTTGACTGTTGGTTCCTTATGTTGTGTCGCAACTAACCCGTTGTGACATAAGTCATTATAGGACATATTAAACAATTTTGCAAGTACTTTTTCAAATTTTCTTTGTTGATTTGTACATTTTTACCAAATATAACTCTTTTGTAACACAATCGTAACATTTATTGTGCAATATTTAACTTAATAATGTCCGCCAATCCCTTAGGGTCATAGGTGTACAGTCTAGCAGGTCCTGCCATCTCCTCAACCTTAACATTTTCCTTATCATTAAAATAATTTCTTATACTTTCATTATATGCACTAATATAATCTACATCAGGATTATCCTTTACAGCAGATTCATATGAACCATTAACAGACTTATCTGTTTCTCTATATGGTTCCATAAGCGGATTGGCGTATATAAGATGCATTTCAACATCCTTTGGCCAGCCAAGAGCAGCCACCTTAGCTGCATTATCCACCATAGCCAAATTCTCACTGTACATATCTTCTGTAAATCCACCCTTAGATATAAGTGCTTTACGTGTAAGCATTTGTGTCTCTGTATATATTCCATATGAATTATTTGGATAAATGCTTGTTACAAATCTATGAGCTCCTAATTTATAAAACGGTACAAGGAGATAATCAAAAAATCCACAATACTCTTCTGTAGTAATATCTGCATACTGCTCAGGATATGTCATATTAATGCCAATAACCTTCTGTATCTCTTCTGGATATTTATTAGCCCAATAAATTACCTCTAAGCCAGCTGTTCCAATAGGCAAAACAACAAATGGTCCCTTTATGCCAGCCTTATCCAAAGCAAGTCTAGTTTCCACCAACATTGTATCAACATCTCTATCTGAACCACTATTTTCACTGTAGCCCACGCCACTTCTTTCCACCATCACTATTCTGTAGTCATCCTTTAACTCCTTAAAGAGAGGCTGAAGAGCCACAGAAACATCGCACACATCTGCACTATGTAAAAACAGAAGCGTTGTATCTGCTTCCATATTACCTTCTATTATTATATGCATACTATGTCCATTTACTTCCACAAATTGTCCCGGAGCATTCAAAAACACTGCTTCCTCATTAAGCTTTGACTTATGATTTATATGTATAACTAAAAACAGCACTACATTTATCACTGCTGTAGCTATCATAAATATAATGAAAATTTTAAAAAACTTATGTAAAAATGCTTTTAATTTCGATTTTTGTTTCATATACACACTCCGTTTATATATTATATCGCCCTCAGGCCCTTTTCTCTTGTTGTTAACATCACAATCTAATATATAATAATAGAATTTGCAAATGTTGTAAATAGATTTTAAGCTTTTCACAATTTTTCACAGTTTTTATGCTTTTTATATTAGTGCCTCTGTGTTAAAATATGTTAATCAAAAGAAATATATTAAAACATTTATCTAAGGTGAAAACTATGAGCAATAAGAAAAGAATAAACACTAACGAAGCTACAAGCAACGAAAAGCCAGTAGACATTAGCGCAGAAAACGTTAGAGACGATGCAAAAACACAAGGCAGACAAAACAGTGACAATAAAGGTGACAATATATCCAATGAAATCAAGAAAACAGTGGCAGGCGTAGTTGTTTCCCAACCAGAAGAGCCTGAAACACAGCATACAGCTTCCCAAGAAAACAATCAACCGTCAAAAAGCACAACCGAAGACAACCTAGAGCTTAGACGTATGAGCTTTACTAACCGCATAAAAGCAAAGCAGGCAAGACTTAAAGCCAACACCGAGGGTATGAGCACGTGGGAAAAATTCAAATACTACGTATACTATTACAAATGGCATGTAATACTTGGTTTGATTCTACTATTTTGCGCCATAGCAATCCCTACCGCCATATACAAAAACAGTAGACCTGTTGCAATCTCATATGCAGTTGTTAATTCTCCTGAGCCGGAGAGAATCAACGAAAAACTATTTAATGAGTACACAGCTCATTACGGATTAGTTGAAGGATATCAGATTCGAAACAGTTTATCAGTTACACTTAGTCAGGCTGACTACGAAACCGAATTTGCTAAGGAGGAAGGCGACTCTAGCTATACTCAGTTTCCAACTCTTTGTTGGAATAACTACTATGATATCATTATAACCAATGAAACAGGACTACATTACTGCACAGTCAACAGCCTCGTTCAGCCATTAGAAGACAGACTTTATGATGATATATATGAAGAGATTAAATCAAAATATCCTAAGAGAATCATTCAGTCACCTAATTACGATGAATATCCTGTAGAATTTGCCATCGACATAAGTGACACCGAATTTGTCAAAAAGCTCAACGTGGGCTATGATAACGTATATGTATGCTTCCCAGGTGGCAGCGAAGAAAATATAGTGAGCATAAGAAGATTTCTAAAATACGTATTAAACCTAGACATCGAAATATAAAAAATGGACCAAAATAATTTTGGTCCATTTTATTATGCTTCTTCAGTTAATCATCTAATTTTTATCTAGGCAATTCTATAAATCCAACCTTCTTCTTAACCTTACGAAGTGTCTTATTCGCGTAATAGCTTGCCTGAGCAGCATTATTCTTTATAATTCCATCAATGTATGCTTTATCTGCTGAAAGCTCCTTAAATCTTGCCTGAAGTGGCGCAAGCTCCTGTGCTACGGCCTCACCTACAACCTCCTTAAGCTTTCCATATCCCATACCATCAAATTCCTTAAGAGCATCTTCTACGCTCTTACCAGTTACTGCACGGTAGATATCTATAAGATTCTTAATTCCAGGCTTTTCATCTGAATAAGCTATAAATCCATCTGAATCAGTAACAGCCTTCTTGAACTTTCTCATTATAGTATCCTTGTCATCTAATAAGAATATACTTGCATTAGGATTCTCATCAGACTTAGACATCTTCTTAGTTGGCTCCTGAAGGCTCATAATCTTAGCTCCTGCCTTGCCCACATAAGCCTCCGGAATTGTAAATACATCTCCGTAGATATTATTAAATCTTGTAGCAATATCTCTTGTAATTTCGAGATGCTGCATCTGATCCTTACCAACAGGAACATAATCTGCCTGATAAAGAAGTATATCTGCTGCCATAAGAACAGGATACGTAAAAAGTCCTGTATTAATGTTATCAGCATGTTTAGCTGACTTATCCTTAAACTGTGTCATACGGTTCATCTCACCCATATAAGTGTAGCAGTTAAGTATCCATGAAAGCTCAGGATGTGCAGACACATGAGACTGGAAAAATATACAATTCTTCTCAGGATCAAGACCTGCTGCAATATAAAGCATAAGAAGATTTCTAGCACTCTTTCTTAGCTCTGCAGGATCCTGTCTTACAGTAATTGAATGTAAATCCATAATACCATAAAAGCATTTTAGGTTTTCATCATCATTTAAATCAACCCAGTTTTTAAGCGCTCCAAGGTAATTACCAAGTGTAATCATACCTGTAGACTGCATTCCGGACATCATTACTTTCTTATCATCTAACATTTTTATCTCCTCGCTTTTCAGGGATGTGATATGTTATGTAAACCATATTAACTCATCCAAAATTTAATCAAATATATTAGTTGTCATCCTTAGGCATATTCATAACCTGACGTTTTCTAGCGAACTCATCATTAGCAAGGTACTCGTCATAAGTAGTCTGCTTATCAATAAGTCCTGTAGCTGTAAGCTCCATAATACGGTTAGCTGTAGTTTGTACAAACTGATGGTCCTGACAAGCAAAAAGCACAACGCCAGGGAACTTAATAAGTCCGTTGTTAAGAGCTGTAATAGACTCCATATCAAGATGGTTAGTTGGCTCATCTAAGATAAGTACATTTGACTGCATAATCATAAGCTTTGAAAGAAGACATCTAACCTTCTCTCCTCCTGATAATACCTTAACCTTCTTAACTCCATCCTCACCTGGGAAGAGCATTCTTCCAAGATATCCACGAACATAAGTTACATCCTTATCCTCTGAATACTGAGCAAGCCAATCTGCAATTACAAGGTCATTATCAAACTCCTTGGTGTTATCCTTAGGGAAATATCCCTGTGTAGTTGTAACACCCCACTTAAATGTACCCTCATCCGGCTCTTCTTCTCCTGCAAGAATCTTAAAGAGTGTAGTTGTAGCAATTGTGTTAGGTCCCACAAATGCAACCTTATCCTCTCTACCTATCGTAAAGGAAATGTTATCAAGAACCTTCTCACCATCGATAGTCTTAGAAATATTTTCAACAGTAAGAACCTCATTACCGATTTCTCTCTTAGGTCTGAAATCAATATATGGGTATTTTCTGCTTGATGGCTTCATCTCATCGAGCTCAATCTTCTCTAAGGCTCTCTTACGAGAAGTAGCCTGCTTTGACTTAGAAGCATTTGCAGAGAATCTCTGAATGAATTCCTGAAGTTCCTTAATCTTCTCTTCCTTCTTCTTATTAGCTTCCTTCATCTGCTTAATCATCAGCTGACTTGACTCGTACCAGAAGTCATAGTTACCTGCATAAAGCTGAATCTTAGCATAATCTATATCTGCAATATGTGTACATACCTTATTAAGGAAATATCTATCATGAGATACTACTATAACTGTATTCTCAAAATCGATAAGGAAATCCTCAAGCCATGCAATAGCATCAAGATCAAGGTGGTTTGTAGGCTCATCGAGAAGAAGTACATCAGGGTTTCCAAAAAGCGCCTGAGCAAGAAGAACCTTAACCTTAAGGTTACCATCAAGCTCACTCATCTGCTTGTAATGGAAATCAGTATCTACTCCAAGACCATTCAAAAGAGTTGCTGCATCTGCCTCAGCGTTCCAGCCATCCATCTCAGCAAATTCTGCCTCAAGCTCAGAAGCTCTGATACCATCCTCATCAGAGAAATCCTCCTTCATATAGATAGCATCCTTCTCCTTCATAATCTCGTAAAGTCTCTTGTTACCCATGATTACTGTATCAAGAACCATGAACTCATCATACTTAAAGTGATCCTGCTGAAGCACCGAAAGTCTCTCACCGGCATTCATAATTACATCACCGTTTGTTGGTTCAAGCTCACCTGATAATATCTTAAGAAATGTAGACTTACCAGCACCATTTGCTCCTATAAGTCCATAGCAGTTTCCTTCAGTAAATTTGATATTTACATCCTCAAACAATGCTTTCTTTCCAAGTCTAAGTGTTACATTAACCGCACTAATCATTTTCTAATCCCTTTCCTTATATACACGCCTATATGTAGGCATTATTATCCATTTAACCAAATTAGAGTATAACAATCAAGGGTTTACGTGTCAAGAGATAAACAAGTAACTATACTACAGAAAAAAGAGGTGCTACAGCACCCCTTTTGCCTTATAAATTAGCAGCCGATATTCTTTGCTATCGGATCATAAAGATCTAATCTGCAATGCTCATCCTCTGCAAAATGTCTGCAGTTAAGACAGCTCTTTGAATCACCGGCCACATTAGTCATAGCATCCTTCTTAGTCTTCTTGTCATATGAGCTACATCTCTCTGCAACCTTCTTGTATACATCTGCTGAACTTCTCATAGCATACCTCCACAATATTTTGATTTTGTCTAGGAATTATGTTATATCCAACAACACAATTCTTACTTATATACCTTAGTATTAAGTCTTATTAGTATGCTTTGATGTCAATACTTTTATACAATTTTTTTAACAGAAAAAATCATTTATCCTATGTTACATTTTCTAATTCGCTACAGACAAACTTACTGAATTTGCATTAAGCCCCGCTATCCCAAACAAGGACAACACTACACACAAACAGGCTTCCAACGAGAATTCACAATCTTCCTTAACACCCTGATGGAGCTTTACATATTCCTGATGTTTTCTTTTAATATACTCCACTACCTGTTTTATATCCATAAGAACTTCCGGACGCTCTACCTTAAGCTGCCCTTCTCTTACTTTATCAACAAAGCTTCTCATAAATCTAAGCTGTTGTCCTTCATAGACACAGTGTTCCTTAAAGCCTCCTTCGTAATGACTATTATGTGGCAAAGTAAAATAGTCTGCAATATAATGAGTTATCATTCCCATCCTTATACTTTGTCTGAATCCGATTTTATTCCTCTTACTAAGTACACGAACAAACTTCTCCATATGTTTAACAAATATATCAAAGGTCTCTTCCATGTTATGCCTTCTGACAACAAAAGAAGGTATACAATCAGGCACTATACTTCCTATATAAAATGTATATCTGTGTTTTATCAGATTATCCTCGCCTAACCCCTTTATTACTCCTCTGGAAAGAGAAATATGTGATTTTTTTCTCATAAAAAATACTCCTACCTTTTAAATGCAATCTTATCACCTGAATTCACTATATGATGTGTATCCTTGCGACAAATTATTAACCCACTAACTTTTATTTTATCTTATTTAAAACATAATAGTCAATGGTAATTCCTGCATCTTTACCAAGAATTTCATCGGATTGCTTTTGTGTTATGTAGAAGTATTTTTATGTCTTTTTATTATTTTTTCTTAGTTGTTCTATATCTTTATTTTATTAGTGTATGGTTATTACAACCACGTACTACGTCGGAGCATTACCTGTATAAAGCTGGTAATACTTGCCCTTTTGCTCTATAAGCTGGTCATGAGTACCTCTTTCTATTACACGGCCCTGCTCTAAAACTATTATACAATCACTGTTTTTAACAGTAGAAAGTCTGTGAGCTATAACAAATGTGGTTCTTCCCTTCATCAATCCATCCATACCTGCCTGAACATGCTTCTCTGTTCTAGTATCAATAGAGCTTGTAGCCTCATCAAGTATAAGTACCGGCGGGTCTGCTATGGCCGCTCTTGCGATGGCAAGAAGCTGCCTCTGACCCTGGCTTAAGTTTGCCCCATCTCCTGTAAGCTTCGTGTTATAGCCATCAGGAAGCTGGTTTATAAAGCCATCTGCATTTGCAAGCTTAGCAGCAGCTATTACCTCTTCATCAGTGGCATTAAGTCTGCCGTATCTAATGTTTTCCATAACTGTATCTGTGAAAAGGTGGGTATCCTGTAGTACCATTCCAAGAGAGCGTCTTAAATCTGATTTTTTAATCTTATTTACATTTATTCCATCGTATCTAATCTTACCATCCTGTATATCATAGAAACGATTAATAAGATTAGTGATTGTGGTTTTACCTGCACCTGTTGAGCCTACAAAGGCAATCTTCTGTCCCGGTGTAGCGTAAAGGTCCACATTATGAAGCACCATCTTCTCATCTGTGTAACCAAAGTCCACATCATCGAATACCACATCTCCTGTAAGCTCCACATAGGTAACAGAGCCGTCTGCCTGGTGAGTATGCTTCCAGGCCCACATACCGGTTCTCTCAGTAGTTTCAACTATCTCACCATTAATTCCATCACCCTGGCGTTTTGCATTAACCAAGGTTACATATCCATTATCAACTTCAGGTTCTTCATCAAGAAGCTTAAATATTCTGTCTGCACCTGCAAGGCCCATAACCACCGCATTCATCTGCTGACTTATCTGATTTATAGGCATACTAAAGCTTTTGTTAAAGGTAAGGAAGCTTACCAGACCACCTAAGGTAAGACCGCCGATACCATTTATAGCAAGTACACCTCCTGTTATAGCGCACACCACATAGCTCAGGTTTCCAAGCTGAGCATTGATAGGTCCTAGCATATTCACGAATCCATTTGCATTCTTAGCACAATCATACAATGCCTCGTTAAGCTGGTTAAACTCCTCTATACTTTCATCCTCGTGATTAAACACCTTGACAACCTTCTGACCCTCCATCATCTCCTCGATGTGACCATTAAGCTCTCCAAGGGCCTTCTGTTGCTTCACAAAGTAGCTTCCACTCTTTCCCGCCACCTTAGTACTGGTAAAAAGCATTACTCCTACCATAACAAGTGTCACACAGGTAAGTGGCACACTAAGACTAATCATACTGATAAATACACTGACTACCATAACCACGCTGTTAACAAACTGTGGGATACTCTGACTTATCATCTGCCTTAAGGTATCAATATCATTTGTATAAAGGGACATGATATCACCATGTGCATGAGTGTCAAAGTATTTTATAGGAAGGCTTTCCATATGCTTAAACATATCCACACGAAGATCCCTTAGAGTTCCCTGTGTTACATAAGCCATTATAAGACCATGGGTAAATGATGCAATAATTCCACAACCATAGAATATTGCCACCCTTCCCATAGCTTTAAGCAGACTTCCATAGTCCTTAACTCCTGTAGTAAGCATAGGAGTTATATGCTCATCTATAAGTGTTTTAGTAAACATAGTTCCCTGCACATTAGACAGGGCACTTACAAATATACACACAAGCACCACCAATAGGTGGAACTTATATTTCTTACCAACATATCCCATTATTCTGGCAAATATTTTGCCCGGGTTCTCAATCTTTGGAGCAGGTTCTCTGCCTCTGCCTCTTGGACCCATAGGTCCTCTAACCTCTTTTGCCTGTGCCATTACTGCTCACCTCCCTGCTCATCGAAGTCTCCGCTTCCACCGGTCTGTGATTCGTAGACATCCTGGTATATCTCATTAGTTGCAAGAAGCTCCTGGTGAGTTCCTACGGCATTTATCCTGCCTTCTTCCATAACAACTATTCTATCTGCAAACTGAATACTGTTAATTCTCTGTGCAATAATAATCTTAGTAGTATCAGGAATATTTTCCGCAAATGCTTTTCTAATCTTTGCATCTGTGGCAGTATCTACTGCACTGGTGCTATCATCTAATATAAGTATCTTAGGTTTCTTAAGAAGTGCTCTGGCAATACAAAGTCTCTGTCTCTGACCTCCGGACACATTGGTTCCGCCCTGTTCTATCTTGGTATCATAGCCATCAGGGAAAGCCATAATAAAGTCATGGGCACAAGCCAGCTTACATGCATTCTGACACTCCTCATCTGTGGCGTTCTTATCTCCCCAACGAAGATTGTCATATATGGAACCACTAAAAAGCACATTCTTCTGAAGCACTACGGATACCTGATCTCTCAAAGTTTCAATATCGTAATCCTTAACATTTACTCCACCTACTATAACATCGCCTTCTGTTGCATCATAAAGTCTGCTGATAAGATTAACAAGGCTGGACTTAGAGCTACCGGTTCCACCTAAGATACCTATGGTTTCACCGGACTTTATAGAAAGATTTATATCATTAAGTACATTCTTCTTATTCTCTATCTCCACAGTTCCTGTCACCTGACCGTGCTTATTCTCCACAGTCTTAAAGTGCTTATAGGCAAAGGCAACATCCTTAAATTCTATGCTGCCATCCTTTACCTCCATAACAGGATTGGCTGGATTCTTAATATCAGGTTCTTCATTAAGTATTTCCGCTACTCTTATGGCACTTGGTGCACTCATAGACATCATAACAAATATCATAGAAAGCATCATAAGGTTCATAAGAATATTCATACAGTAGGCAAGCAGACTTGACAAGTTACCTGTGGTAAGAGCCACGCTTCCTGAATCCACTATCATATGAGCACCAACCCAGCTTATAAGAAGGATACAGCTATATACTGTAAGATTCATAACCGGACCATTTAATATAATTACCTTCTCCGCCTTCATAAACAGCTTATACACCGCTTCGCTGGCTTTGGTAAACTTATTCTTTTCATAATCCTCTCGGACGTATGCTTTAACTACTCTTATTGCAGATACATTTTCCTGCACACTGGCATTTAGGTCATCATAGCGTCTGAACACCTGGGTAAAGTAGCCCGTAGCAGCCTTAATAATTATAGCTAATATCACTGCAAGTATAAGTACCGCAACCAAATATATACTAGCAAGTCTTGGACTTATGGTAAATGCCATTATCATGGCAGCTATAAGGCTAACAGGTGCTCTCATACACATACGAAGCAACATCTGATAAGCATTCTGTATATTGGTAACATCTGTTGTAAGTCTTGTTATAAGTCCGGCTGTAGAGAACTTATCTATATTAGCGAAGGAAAAGTTCTGAATATTTGCATACATGGCTTCTCTTAGATTCTTAGCAAAGCCGGTAGATGCCTTAGCACCATACTTTCCTCCCAAAAGACCTGTAATAAGCCCCCCTAAAGCAAGCACTAGCATAAGAAGACCTACTGTTACTATATGTTTCAAATCCCCCTTTTGCACCCCCTCATCTATAATAGATGCCATAAGATAAGGTATGAGTATCTCAAAGAACACCTCCAAAATCATAAATACAGGAGTCAATATAGAAGGAGCCTTAAATTCCTTTAAATGTTTTCCTAAGGTTTTAATCATGTACTAGTCCTATCCCCTTTCTAGTTTAATCTGTAAGGTTATAATGTATCAAATTTTCCAGATGCCATATAACACTTTATCCTCATCCGCTTATAACAGATGTCATAACACACAGCACCGTCACTAACCACACATAACCTATCATATCAGTATATTTATATGTACACAAAAAAATTCGGTATAAAAGTTTGATATCAAACTTTATACCGAATTTTATTATATGTTTCTAACCCCTAAAGGTCAATGTATTTTTTGTGTATAGATTGTGAAAATATGCTACTAGCATCTTTTCTTCTTCATACTAAGTACATATACTGCACCTACAACTGATACAAACATAAGAACAAATGTAAGCTTAAGATTAGCAGTATCACCTGTCTTTACATGTGAATCTGTCTTATCTGTTTTGTCTGTAGTATCTGTAGTTGTTGCTGACTTTGTATTAATATACACATCATGACTTGCAGTCTTACCTGCCACAACAGTAGCTGTTTCAACCTTACCGATTGTTACTGTGTATCCCTCTGGGACCTTTATAGTCTCAATCTTATAGTCGCCTGCTGCTATCTCATTTAAAGTTACCTTACCATTCTTATTAGTAGTGTATTCCTTAGATGTTCCATCTGGTGCTGTCACCTTAATTGTAGCTCCAGGAACAACCTCCTTAGTTTTCTCATCATATACTGTTACGATAAGATTTCCAAGAATCTCCTTACCAATATAAACGTCGTGTGATGTAGTCTTTCCTGGCTCAACCATAGCTGTCTCAGTCTTACCAAGAGTTACATCATATCCTTCTGGAACCTTAGTAGTTTCGATGTCATACTTACCAGGAGTTAAACCATTAACAGTAATCTTACCATCCTTGTCAGTAGTATACTCCTTAGTCTCTCCTGTATAGTCTGTTATCTCTACAGTAGCATTAGGAACTACATCGCCAGTCTTCTCATCGTATACTGTTACGATAAGGTTACCTGGAGTTGAGATATCAATATATACATCATGCTCAGTTTCTTTCTTAGAAACTACTGTAGCAGTTTCCTTCTTACCAAGAGTAACCTCATAGCCTGATGGAACTTCTACTGTCTCTACAACATAATCACCTGGCTGGGCATTATCTATTACAATCTTGCCATTCTCATCTGTCTTATATTCCTTCTTAGTTCCGTCAGGAGTTGTAATCTCAACAGTAGCATCAGGAACTACATCGCCAGTCTTCTCATCATATACTGTTACAATAAGCTTACCAGGAATTGTAATATATACATCATGCTCTGTTGTCTCCTTGGATACTACAGTTGCAGTCTCAGTCTTACCAAGACTTACAGTGTATCCCTCTGGAACCTTAACAGTCTCAATGTAGTAATCGCCTGGCTCAATCTTATCAAGCTTAATCTGACCATTTTCATCAGTCTTGTAAGTAGTTTTCTCACCCTGTGGATTAGTTATCTCCACATCAGCGTTTGGAACAATATCCTTAGTAATCTCATCATATACTGTTACGATAAGATTTCCAGGTACTGTGTACTTATTAGTAAACTCTATAGCATCACTTTCTGCTGCTACAATCTCAGCCTTAAGCTTGCTACCCTTAACACCATCATCTGTTACATTTACAACAACCTTAAGCTCAGCCTTTGAATAGAACATATTCTCAGTTGTACCAGCCTTTTCAGTTATAGTATATGTATGCTTGCCAACACCTGTTGCACCCTCATACTTAATCTCTGTAAATGTAATCTTACCTGCACCATTTGCAGTACCTGTAGCAACCTGAGTATCGCCCTCCATTACCACAAAGTTAAACTTCTCCGCAGGTGCTGAAGCAGCAGAATCACCTGTAATCTTCTTAGTACCTGTAAGTGTTATAGAACCGCCCTTAGCTTCGTCTACCATAACGATAGTCGGGTTAGCACTTGTTGAATATCCACCTGTTGGAAGAGCCTGATATACCTTACCTGACTCAATCTTAAACTTCATATCTGATGCATACTCATATCCTGCTGGAGCAGCTGTCTCAGTTAGAACATACTCTCCATCTGGAGGACTCTTAAGCTCAAGTGCATTTTTTCCGCTTGTCCAAGTAATTGCCTTATTATTGTCAATTATTTCTATAGCTAAACCATCTGTATTAGAATGTGTCACATGTCTAAGGTCAAATGTACCAGTATAGCTAAGCTTCATAGAAGCTCCTGGAACCT
The DNA here is from genome assembly GCA_017625335.1 of Lachnospiraceae bacterium. Taxonomy (GTDB): domain Bacteria; phylum Bacillota; class Clostridia; order Lachnospirales; family Lachnospiraceae; genus Coprococcus_C. The sequence continues at coordinate 606 of JAGALE010000147.1, read as the reverse complement.
CAGCACCATCAGCACTTATAGCTCTCTTAGAAATAGTAGCATCTGTACCATCTACAACAGGAGTGATTACAGTTGACTGCTTCTTGTACTTATTAGTAATAGTAAGATCACCTGATACTACAGCCTCAAGGTTTTCTCCACCATTGTCTGCAACTGTAACTGTTACTGTTCTAGGAGTAGTATCATAAGTCATACCTGATGTAGTACCAGCAACCTCAGCTACGGTGTATGTGTAAGTACCTGGTGCAGAATACTCCACTTTAAACTCAAATGTACCTGCTCCGTTAGTTGTATCTACTTTCTCATTACCATTTGCATCTGTTAACACAAACTTAAATTCTTCGTCAATTGGGTCGCCTGATACAATCTTTGTACCCTTGATTGTAACTGAACCAGTTTTAACTTCATCAGTCATAGTGATAGATGTTACAGGGGTTGTTTCGTAATTGCCATCCACCATCAAATAAACTACCGCTTCACCACTCTGCGGATCTGCCGGTGGAACAACCTTGAACATTATATCATCTGCAAGCTTGTATCCATTTGGTGCTTCAACCTCACTTAATACATATTCGCCTGGATGAAGATCCTCCAATGTAACTGTCT
>JAGALE010000010.1 GCA_017625335.1 Lachnospiraceae bacterium | reverse complement strand
GAATAATATAGAGAAACAATGGGAAAAAGTTGGTAAATTATATTTGGAAAATTTGGAAGAAAAAGATATAATAATTTACCAACCAAGTGAAAGGGATATAGCAAAGAGTAAAGGGTTTTTATATGATGAAAACACTGGAAATTATCATTTGTTCCCCAAAGATATAGAAGTAGCCAAAGAATGTTCGGATGATATTGGTGAAAAACGAAAAGCTGTGAATGATAGCATAAAAAAACGTTATCCTCAATATTTGAATGGAAATATGGGTGGTGGAGCAGCTAAGATTAGTGATTATGAAGGGAATTACAAAAGCTCTAAGCTTTTTTCCTTTATTCATCTAGAATGGGATGGAATGAATTATGATTTGATTTTTATTAGGTTTTTTAAAGAAAATGAAAAGGTTAATTGTATTCTAAAATCTTTTCAGATAAAAATGTATAGTGGTAAAGAACCCAAGGCTTATGATAACTACCCATTAAGTGGAGAAGACGGTGTATATGATGAAAAAGGCATCTATTACAATTTTCCTGCTGAATTTTCAGAAAGCCCGGATATAATTGCGGATAAGCTGATAGAGTTTATTCAAGAGAAGGGACATAAAGAATAATTATCCCTTTAGATTTTGTGAATAAATTATAATGAGGATATTACATATGCTACACACCATCATAGACAATTTAATAATAGTTTTGCTAACACTACTATGTGTCTTTTGGTGTAGCAATCCGGCTTTATTTATAATAGTAGCAGGAGCTTTGATGGTGGTTACCACTATGACATCTTTAGACGAGGATAGAGGTAAGTTTGCCATTATCATCAAGCTAGCTGTTGTAGCTTTGTACGCATTTGTCTCCCAAAGCTTGGTGGGGTTTGTTGCATTCTTTCTCTTAGACGAGTTGAAAAATCAGATTAGGCTTATTATGGCAGTAGTGACATATATGGTTACTAATCTGTTGGTAATCAAAGAGCATGACACGGCACATATTATAGTAGGTGCTATAATTCTAGCAGCTTCACTTGCTATAGTGCTTGGTATAAAGCTAATGCTTGCCAAGTATGAGGAAAGAAAAATCGCTGACAAAAACATTCTTATGAAGTCAAATATCAGTGAGATGCACGAGAAAAGAGCCAACCGAGAGCTTCTTAAGCAAAGCTACCTGGCGCAGAAGAATGCCAGACTCATGGAGCGTGAGAACATTAGTAGAAATATTCACAACAGCGTGGGACATTCCATAACAGCGGCAGTTATGACATTGGATGCGGCGGATATGCTCTATGATGTTAGGCCGGAGGATGCCAGGAAGAAGATGAATGAGGCCAATGAGCGAATTAGGGGAAGCTTAGAGTCTATCAGGCAGGCGGTTAGAGTTTTAGACAGTGAGACTGATGGAATCACAGCCTCTGACCTAAAGGCTGCTATGAAGGATATAGTTAAGGAATTTGTTATGGATACAAGCATTGAGATAGATGAGCTTTATCAGGAGCTTCCTGATGAGGTAAATGTTTCTCATGAGCATAGTGAATTCCTGACAGGAGTTTTAATGGAGCTACTTACTAATGGAGTAAAGCATGGTGCGGCCACATATTTTAAGGTGGTGTTAAAGGGTGATGCCGGCCATATTAGGTTATCTGTGGAGGATAATGGTAGTAGCGATTATAATGCTGAAAATAGTCAGCTAAAGCTACAGCAGGGTTTTGGACTTAAGAAGATAGTTTCTTATGTGCAAAGGTGTGGCGGAGAGGCTACATTTGCTAATGAGGATGGGTTCAATGCAGTTGTTGAATTGCCGTTGATAGCCGAATAAGATATGAAACATGATGATAAGTTAGATGATAGGTGAGAGATATGTATAAGGTATTATTAGTTGATGATGAAAATCTGCTTTTGGACAGCTTAGAGATTATACTGTCCCTAAATGGTATGGAGATAGTGGGCAAGGCTAATGATGGCAAAGAAGCACTGGATGTCTTAGAGGGTACAGAGTGTGATATAGCCTTGGTTGATATCAATATGAAGGGTATGGGTGGAATCGAGCTTATAGGTCACATGAAGGAGAAGCATAAGGATGTGAAGATACTTGTGCTTACCACATTCTATGATGATGACAATATAACTAAGGCCATAACAGGTGGAGCCGATGGATACCTTCTTAAGGACAGTGGTAAGGACACCATACTTGGTGCTATCAATCAGATAATGGGCGGAGTTACGGTTCTAGACCAGAAGGTTATGCTTAGGCTTACTCAGCTTATGAGTCAAGCTGGGGCCGGGGGTAAGACATGCATGGAAACTGAAATAGAGAATACTAATGAAGGTGATAAATCACCTAACTTAGCAAATCTAGCTCGGGATATAACTCAGAGAGAACAGGAGATTTGTACCCTTATGGTAGAGGGTCTTACCAACAAGCAGATTGCCCAGAAACTCTATATCTCTGAGGGAACAGTGAAGAATTACATATCAAACATTTATGATAAGACAGGAATCCATGACAGAGTCAAACTTATAGTGGCTCTGAAGGAGGCTTAGTCATATGACTTAAATGTGGCTGCAGTCATAGGAAGAATATGACTGTGGTCACTTTTTTTGTTTTTAGCAATTGATATAATACAAACATAGATTGAATTCATGCTACAAGATGAGCTGATTGAATTCACATATCTAGATGTTTTATCGTAGAATTGAATCACTTAGAGGTGAATAATAATTACAAATTACATATGAATCCTACAAGAATAAAACTAATTTGCCAAGAAGAAGGGGAAGATAAAATGAACAGTAAATTATCCGCATCAAAATTCATACGGAACAACAAAAAGCAGGTCTGGGTGCTGATTATAGCATTAGCACTATCATTTATGACCATGTACATTATAAACTTTTTATTTATGGCATCGGAGGTAAGCTTTAGGCCTATGTGCTTGGAACAGCCTAAGAAGGTGGCCTTTATAAGTGTTAACTATGATACCTTTGGTATATCTATAGATGACTATGAAACTCTTGAGGAGGCTGCTGCAGCATCTCAGGCAAGAAAAGACAAGTTCATGGAAGACTTAAAAGCCTATCCGGGAATAACAGATGCCTACCAAACTCAGGTTTTAACCTCTACCTATAACGGTATAGCAGGTGGTATTGGATATAAGTTTCCGCTGGTTGAAGTAGATATGATTGAACCATACCTAGACCATATGGGAGCAAAGCTTGTAGAGGGTAGACTTCCGGAAGGCGCAGGTGAGATACTTGTGGACAGCAAGGTATTAAAGAATCAGGAGTGTAAGGTGGGAGATTTCTTCAAGGAGGATATTTATGGCAAGAACTTTAAGATAGTGGGTGCTCTTGAATCAGATAATTTTACTACTGTTGGTACACCACAGGGCTTTAACAATACAGGCTGGTACATAGTAGTGCTTTGTGATGAGGAACACTGTGATATGTCAGTTGTAGTTGAGGAACTAGGGGGAAAGTTTACTGCCTGGGATGAAGTGTTTGATGTAAATGCCTGGAGAGATTTGTATGACAATGATTTGGTGGGTGTCTTAGAGGATATGATCTCAGGAATCCTTATAGTTATAACTGTGTTCCTTACTATAGCAATCGTAGTGGCTTATGTATCATTTATGAGAAGCAGGGTAAATGAATACTGTCTCTACTCATCCATAGGATATTCCAGAAAGGCAATATATTCCATGATGATGAGGGAGCTTATGATGATATTCGGCATAAGCATGGTGATAGGAACAATTATCAGTATAGTAGCTATGATACTTTTAGGAGAGAACTTGTTAGATTACCTGGGTCTTAGCTATCAGATGTTCTATCCGGAGCAGATAGTGAGGATAATAGCAGTTTTCGCAGCTATAGTGGGTGTGCTTCAGATACCGATTCTGGCAACACTTTATAAGATTAAAACCATAGATATGATAGAGGAGTAGGAGGAAGATTATGTTTGAGATAAATGATATTAGCATGATATATGATATGGACACAGAGGAGAAGATGTATGCCTTAGATGGCTTTAACCTTAAGCTTCCGGACACAGGCTTAGTGGGAGTAATAGGACCTAGTGGAAGTGGAAAGAGTACTCTTATGTACTGTATGTCAACCCTTAAAAGTCCTACCGAAGGTAGTATAATTTACAATGACAGAGAGCTCACCACTCTTTCTAATAAGGATAGAGAAAATCTAAGAAGAAATGAATTCGGCTTTATATTCCAGAAGCACTACTTAGTGCCATATATGAATGCCATGGATAATGTAGCTGTGGCAGGTACAGGAAATGTTAAGGATATTAAGGAGAAGGCAGCAGAGTATCTTAAGACACTTGGATTAAAGGAGCGAGAGTTTAAGAAGAAGCCTGCCAAGCTTTCCGGTGGACAGTGTCAGAGAGTGGCTATAGCGAGGGCAATGATTAATGACCCTAAGGTTATATTTGCAGATGAGCCAACAGCATCTCTTGATCATGAGAATGCATTTAATGTTATGAAGATACTTAAGAAATATTCCAAGGATAGATTAGTAATAGTTGTAACCCATGATAGGTCAATACTTAGTGATGTGGATATGACTGTGGAGATGTGGGATGGAAAGCTTAGCCAGATCACAACAGCAGCTGCAAAGGAAGAAGGAGAGGAATAAGATGAGGGACATAAAACCATTTTCGTCAATTTATTATATACGAGAAAATAAGGGTCGTGCCTTTATAGCTATGTTTATGATGTTTCTTACAGTGGGAATGTTAATTGCGGGAAATTATATTTACTCTCTGTACTGGACCTTTGAGCCGGAGATTAAGTTTGATGACAAGGTGATTTCTGCAGAGTATTTGTCTATAGATGAAACGGGAGAGGATTTTCAGTCATTCTTAGAGGATGTAAGAGCAGATGAAAATCTAAAATGTGTAACTAGAACAGGTAGAGGATTTTCATCTATGCTTCATAACTCAGTTTTAAATCTTCCTATAGGTGGTGATTCTTATACCTTTAACTCTGTGGAGGATATGGAAGCGGTGCTTTCCCACGTTGGCATAGAAGGAGATTTCTCTAACTGTAAGAATCGTAGTGCGGTATTAAGCGAGGAGTTTGCCAAGGATAAGGGCATAGAGCTTGGAGATATAATAGGACCGGAGTTTGATGAGGATTTGAGTGCGGAGTGGACAGTGGACGCCATTATTCCCGGTGGGGGATTTGCAAGCTTTTACATATATGAGGATGATGAGTCAAATCATGCCAGAGCATATATTTATAGTGATACTATGGAAGGGCAGGAGCTTCGTGATTATGTAATAAATCTGTTGGGAGACAGACAGGTAGAGATAAAAAGACATTTTAAGGAGGGCATAGACGAGCAGTTCAGAGCATATTTTGTAATATTCTATGCGGTGGTTATCCTTATAGCTGTGGTGCTTGCAGTTACTGTTAATTCAGTTGTGACAGGTCAGTATATGAAGCGAATCTATGAGTTTGGAGTGTACAGAGCTTTAGGAAGAAGTAAGAGAGAGGTAAAGACCAAGGTGGCAGCAGAGATAATCGGTATGAATGTAATGGCGTGTGCCATAGGAATTGGAATAAGCTCAATATTTACCTACCTTATCAATGAGCTTTTATACATACCAACAGGAAGATATCTGCTTTACTTCTCAGACCTTGGCATAAAGGGATTTTTACTTTGTGACTTGCTGGTGGTTATTCCACTTGTATTAAGTAAGGGTAGGATGATGTGCAAGGCGGATGTGACAGAGTTTTAGAGATAATGTGAATAAGAGATTATATACAAGTAGGCAACCGAGGGAGGTTGCCTATTTTTTGCTGTAATTATAAGAATACTAAAGGGATAATTAGATATTGACTAATTTGTTGTAATAACTAAAATTATTATATAGATTTATGTTTTTTGGAGGGGTAAATATGAGAAAAAGACTTTTAATAATCATGATGATATCATTACTGGCTCTTTCTGCTTGTGGAAAATCAGAGGAAGGAAAAAACAGGGAGGCTTCGAAGGAAGAAGTAACAGAGGCAAATCAAACTAGCACAGAGGTTACAACGCAAGCTACGGAAGCAACCACAGAGGATACATCAGAGATGACAACAGAATCTACAACAACAGAAGCAGCTACTGAGGCTGAAATCGTTGATTATTCAGATAGACTTGTTGCTTATGAACTTAAAGAAACTGATAATCCTTACATCAATGAGCTTCTAAATATGTCTGGAGAGTATACAGACAGTGTAGATAACACAGGTACATATCACTATCAGATTCCGCAGTTTAATGCTACATCTGACAGCGCAAAAGCCTTGAATCAGAGGATAGAGGCTGACCTATACAAGATAGTTGAAAACGAGATTATAAATATGGACGGAGGATTTTCTCTTGTATGCTATAGCCTAACCTATGAGGTGTTTCAGTATGGAGAAATTGTTGCAATAGTTGCTGTGGCTCCATATCCAAATGATTGTAAGTATTATTACGCTTATACCTATGACTTTGAAAATGATAAGGAAGTAACTAATGCTGAATTACTTGCTATGAATAATATGACTGCTGATACATTTGTGGAAGAGGCTTGTAGAATGGAAGAGGAGCATTTTATGAGTATGGCAAGCAATATGGGAATGACAGAATCGGAGGAGATAGAATTTTATCTGGAGCCAGCCAGGGAGAATACAACAGCAGACCTTCCTATGTATTTGGATGAAAACGGAGTGTTAAATGTATATGTTCCATTTCCATCTGTGGCCGGAGCGTCATATTATTATACTTTGTGTGAATTTTAAAGAAAATTCCTAAAAAACTCTTGACTGTAAACCTTGTTTATACTTTACAGTGAGCCCATAGAAAGGGAAATGATATGAAACGATTACTGAAAATACAAATTATGATATTGACTTTGATAATGTTGGCAGGTTGTGGAAAGGATAATAATGTATCCCATAAGTCAACACAAACCACAGCACAGGGGCAGACTGAAATTACAGAGAATATTTCTGACACAGATCCAGCCTACTGGACTCTCCGCGGCAGTGACCGAACCGGCTACGTATCTGTTCCTTACAATTGGACAGAGGAAGAGTACGAATACGAGTTTGAGGGCAACTACTCCCTTATGTTAATAAGTCCGGAGCGTAATGCAATGGTTTCTCTTATAGAGAATAATTATGGCTATGATCCTAAGCAGTATGACAGTCAGGAGCCGGCGGAGTATATTGCTGAGTCCTATGTGGCACAATATGAGTCACAGGGTGGTGCTCATATGGGCTCAGATACTGTTGAGCTTGCAGGATATACATTTTATAAGTCCACAGACTGTTACCCTGCAGGAAGCTACGCAGAATATGATTATTATTTGTATACCTATGTTACATTTACAGGAGACAGATTCTACACCATAGTGATTGAGGGAGATAGGAACGTTTTAGAGAATATAGTGAAAAAGGTTGAAGAAGATTTTTCTAGTAATAAAAACTAAAATATAATATGGGCAATGTTTTTGAGAAGCTTGTCCTAAGTGATAAAATCACACATGTTGAATATCCAATATTAAAATAATATACAAGGATAGAGAAAATATGTGTGATTTTAATTTTCTTGATAATGGTGGTTGTTGTGGTGATAATCAATTTGTTGATTTTTACGCACTAATGCCGTGGCACTAACTATTACACCATTGGCTGGAGGAACAATATGTAAAATAGCTTGTTTTTTGGCACTTGTAAGCAGTAGCAAAAGGCAGGCTATTTTTTTCTGAAAGTTGTTTTAATTTAAACTGATTTTCGTTGAAGCGATTATAAAAAAATGATATGATTATGGACGTAGCACATAACCATATATTTGAAAGGGGTAGTTACATGAAGGCGTTATTTGTAGGGGGAACAGGAATAATTAGTACAGCTATAGTTAAAAGGCTGGTTCAGGAACTAGGTTGGGAGGTTTGGCTTCTAAACAGAGGTATCAGACCGGAGGCAACACCAGAGGGTGTGAATCAGATTATTGCAGACATCAAGGACGAGGCAGATGTAGCTGAGAAGCTTAAGGGTTTAACCTTTGATACTGTGTGTGAGTTTATAGGTTTTCATGTGGAGGACGTAGAGAGAGATTATAGACTGTTTAAGGATAAGACCAGACAGTATATCTATATTAGCTCTGCATCAGCATATCATAAGCCGGCGGCTTCCTACATAATTACAGAAGGGACAACCCTGACTAACCCGTACTGGCAGTACTCAAGAGACAAGATTGCTTGCGAGGAGTTCCTAATGAAGAAATACAGAGAAGAGGGCTTCCCTGTTACTATAGTTCGTCCAAGCCATACCTATGACGAGAGGAATATACCTCTAGGAGTTCATGGAAAGAAGGGCTATTGGCAGGTGATTAAGAGAATGCTTGAAGGTAAACCTGTTATAATTCAGGGTGATGGAAGTAGTCTTTGGACTGCAACCTTTAACAAGGATTTTGCTTTAGGTTTTACCGGTCTTATGGGCAATAGACACGCCATAGGAGAAGCATTTCATATAACTTCAGATGAGACTCTTACATGGAATCAGATATATGCAACCATTGCAGATGCACTAGGGGTTGAATTAAAACCATATTATGTGGCATCAGATTTTTTAGCGGCAGCAGGAGATAAGTATGGATTTGACTTTACAGGAAGCCTTATGGGAGATAAGTCGGTATCAGTGGTATTTGATAACAGTAAGCTTAAGCGTGCTGTGCCTGACATGAAAACCACAGTTAGGTTTGATCAGGGAGTTAGAATATCGATTGATTATATTATGTCACATCCAGAGCTACAGGTGGAGGACCCAGAGTTTGATAGCTGGTGTGATAAGGTTATAGGGATTCTCGAAAAGGCAAAAACTGAGATATAAAGCTGTATTGGTTTGACGAATTGATAATTTGAATAGTAAATGGTGTAATGAAAGCGTGGTACTATAATTGAGAAATATAATGACCTTGGAAATAAAAAGGTAATAATGAAATGTGGTAACAAAAATACACTAAAAGACACTAAAATAATATGGGAGGAAATAAAATGGTAGACGTAAAAGGTAAATGGGCTTTAATAACAGGAGCAACTAGAGGACTTGGATATTTGTCAGCAAAATTTATGGCTGAAAGAGGCTGTAATCTTATAATACACAGCAGAACCTTAGAGGCTTCAGAGAAAGTTGTTGCAGAGGTTAAAGCACTTGGAGTTGAGGCTTACGCTGTGACAGCAGAGCTTTCGGACCTTTCCACAGTGGAAGCTATGCTTAAGGAAATCGACGCTAAAGGCACACAGGTGGATATAGTTCTTAACAATGCAGGGCTTCAGATTGCTTATAGAAATGAGTATCTTGATACACCTATGTCAGACTATGACATAAGCTTTAAGGTAAATACTATGGCTCCTATGATGATTTGCTATCACTTCATCCCACAGATGGTGGAGCGTGGCTTTGGTAGAATTGTAAATACTTCAAGTGGTATAAACCTTGACCCACAGCAGGCAGGCTACTCTGCTAGTAAGGCGGCTCTTGATAAGGTAACTAGGGATTTAGGCTCTAAGTATGAGGGTACAGATGTTATGATTAACTTGGCAGACCCAGGCTGGTGTAGAACAGACCTTGGTGGTCCTGCGGCTCCTAATTCACCGGAGAGTGCACTTCCTGGAATTATTGTAGGTGCATTCGTAGATGATAAGAAGTCCGGAAGATGGTTCGGAGCGGATATGTTCCATGGTATGACCCTTGAGGAGGCTGTGGAGAAGGCAGAGAAGGAAATAGTAAGTCCGTATAATTAACCCAGAAAGGCTATAATGCTTTTTAAGCCTGGGATGATTATGAACAGTAACAAAAAGACAAAAAATAGAAAAAGTTTCAAATAGAACTTCACTAAAGTCAAT
>JAGALE010000146.1 GCA_017625335.1 Lachnospiraceae bacterium | reverse complement strand
CAAATTCAGGTAAAGAGTCTGTCAACCTTATGTATTTTTTGTTTCTATCATGATATCTAAAATATATACTTCCCCTGTCTTTTTCTCCAATGCAGATGATAATGTCATCCCCAAAAGCATTAGCTGCTATAGGCAACATTTTTTCTTTCAAATAGTTTTGAAACTCATTCCTCTTATCTATCAAGTATTGAAGATTGTAATCTTCGTTAACATTCCCTAAACCATAAAAGTATCTTATATCAGAGGAAACTTTATTTATATTAAATTTAGTCTTCGGTGTCATTCCGCCATTATACTTTAATAAAAAAGTTTTATATTCATCAGGCAAAATGACATTATTCCGACTTTGAAATCTCTCAATATAGTCTCCAATATTTGTAGTGTCAAATTTCGAAATTAACATTCTTGCTCCTTATTATTAAAATCTTCCTATTACTGCTCAATAAGTATGGCCCTACAAGGTGCTCCATCACAACCGCCTAGGTTAAGTGGTGCCGCATTAAGCAGATATTTTCCCTCAGGCACATCCTTTAGAACTATTCCCTCCAGCAAAACTATCTCCTCACCAAGCAGTATCATATGCACTTCCTTAGGTGCATTTTCAGGTCCCACCGTCTGGCTTTCATTACCTATAAGCTTAATTTTTCCATTAGCAAATACCTTTGCAGCATCAGCAGTTACAGTTGCTTTTCCGCCTATAAGTATTCTCTTGCCTGCACCATTTGCGTTAGCCTTCTCTAAAATATTTTCCGCATCTTCCCTAGTCACATCACCTGTGTGATGAACCACATAGCAATCCCCTACAAATGCATCTAAAGGCATCTCATCTATGGTCTTGCCCTCATCTATAAAATGATATGGTGCATCCACATGAGTTCCATTGTGAGCACACATAGTAAGCTCTGTAAGATTACATACGCCACCGCCCTGTATGGTTTCCATCTTCCTACCTATAGGAGATGGATCTCCCGGAAACACTGTACAGGAGAACACCTCCTGAGATATATCGTAAATCATACTAATCCTCCTTTATATTAAACCATGCCCTCTCCTCGAAGGATTTCTTCACAGGAACTGTGACTTCACCCTCAGCTATTCCTACTGGAAGAAAGCACACAAGCTCATAGCCTTCAGGAACATTTAATATCTTAGCCATCTGGTCACCGATTCTATCCTCATCCGTAATGTGTCCCTCGTACCAGCAGCTTTCATATCCAAGAGCTGTTATAGCAAGGAGCATATTCTGTATGGCCGCAGAGTAATCCTGCACAGCAAAGCACTTATCTCTGTAGGCATTTATCCTCTGGGTAAGGACACATATCATAGCCGGTGCAGTCTCACCTACAGGCGGTTGAATAACACTGTGAAGCTTTTCTAAAACCTCAGGGTCATCCACCGCTATAAGGCTAGTGGTCTGCTTATTACAGCCTGATGGTGCCGAAAGACCTGCCTTCATAATTGTAATTAAATCCTCCCTTGGTACTGGGGTGGATTTATATTTGCCACGATAGCTGTGGCGATTTAGTATTGTATCTATTACGCTTTTATTGGTCATTTTCATAGCTCCTTATTACCAATTCATCAAAGCCTCTACTTCTGCTAATTCCTCGTTAAAAACTTTTATTTCATCATCTGTCAAGTCATATTCTTTTATGTTTAACATTTTAGCTTTAGGTAGAATACTTTCTAAGTGTTTCTTGAATTGCTCTGATATCCTTTTTCCGCACCTTGCAAATCTAGTTGCTATTGTTATATTTAATATGATCTCATCTATCTCTTCCATACCCTGGTTATAATATATGCTTTGCTCAACAGCAATGTCATATTCACTTCCTTGGTCAACCCATCCATAAAATATTTCCATAGCATCATATTTCTTCTGGTAATAATTAATTTTTCTCATGCATTCTTCCCCCCTCTTGCGATTTCGTTTACATCACTAACACTGTTTATTTCTCATAAAACACCAAGGTCAGTTTATCATTTATTGCTTCAGTTTTTCCTGTTCTATGATACCCCATCTTCTCATACAGGTAGCAATTTCCCTCTTCCTGTAGAATGGTATCTAGCTCCCAATTTTCACTGCCATGAAGCTGCTCGCATAATTGCATAGCTATCTGCGCAATCCCTTTGTTTTGGTATTGTGGCAATATAAATATTGGACTAATTCTCTTACTTCCATCTGATTTAAAATCAATTACTCGAACAGCTCCAACTTTAACATCATCCAGATATATAAAATAGTAATATGTTTCCTCCTGTTTCAAACGATTAATTATTTTATCTATGGGTTCACTTGCGGGATTAGTGTCATAATCTTGATATTTATCTAAAAGCGACTGAAACGACTCAAGTTGCATCTGCCATAGTTCTCTAGAATCTTCAATTGTAGCTCTAATTAGTTTTATGTTCATTATTTCTCCCTACCGGCAAATAATCTATATCAGCCAGTTTCGCCTGTTTACACAAATCCTTTGTCTGTAATTTATACCTTTTACCATCTTTTATAAAATGGGTTCCACATTGTCTAAATTCAAATTGAACATCCTTCTTTACGCACTGCTCTCTAATTTCTAACACCCAGTCATAATCAAGTGGGCGAGCATAGTAATCTGACTCACCACCAACCACAACCAGCTCTATATCATCTAGATATTTTTCCATATCCACCTTTTCAAGCAAAGGCTGAGCTGTAATGCATTTGTGCTTGATAGGTAGCGTTGCAAACACAGATAGCTTTTTATCTGCATTTTTTTGATTCTCAATGGTGCAGCACACAACCACATTATCATAGCCATCACCCCAATCCTCTGGGATACAAGCCGTGAAGCGTTCAATGCGCTTTGTTAGGAATAAAAAGGTACAATCCTGTCTTTCCTTAATCATGGACCAGCACTCCTTGCGCCACTCATCCGCTTCCTCAATTAGAAAGTCCGTGGAAAAGCCCAGATAAACCAATCCCGATTTCATCTTGTAATTACCATTTTTCAATTTATCTATAGGCTTGTAAAAATCTTTAGTTTTCACAATATCATTGGTGTTGACACCTCGTTTTGCATCATCTTTGTGTATGTAGCAATGCAGACATCCATCACTACATTTTTTACAGCCTCGCCAAGGATTCCACATGGCCATAGCTTACACTCCTCTTATCTCTCCTCACCACTGTATCTCGTATGCATCATATGCATGGTCGAAATGATATCCCAATTTTTCCGCAAGTGCAACGGAGCCCATATTTTGAGCATCCCAGCTTGGATATAGCCCTCTGTCTAAACATTCTAATATAAGCTTTGCACCACATATGCTAGCCAAGCCTTTTCTTCTGTAATCCTTGTGGGTGTCGATTTCTATTTCTATTCCACCCTTATACACAGAATATGAGGATGCACCAGAAACCACCTGACCATCCTTCAAAAGGATTACTCCTAGTCCATATTTCTCATACATTTCGTAGGTGTCAAATTGAGCCACCCAGTCCCTGCACCAGGACATTTCCCTGCACCTATTAAACCATTCTTCATCTATCATCTTTAATTCATATTCCGCTGACATACTGGCCACGATACATATAAGCTTGTCTGCATCAAATATATCCATTTCCTTCTTTATAGCGTATCGCTGAACCTTGGTAGCTCTACCACCAAAGGTGCCCTCAATCAAGTCAGACCACGCTTTAGATTGTGGAGTCATAATGACAAAATCCTGCTGACACCATTTGGGCTTAAATGAAACCAATTCCTTATCAGGCTTTCCTGCAAAGAAGCAGAAATCTCCCACTAATGCCATAACGGATTTAGGGTCATCCAATGATGTAGTGTACAAATGACCCATAACGTCTTGCTGACAGGACCATATTAATGTTTCCTGCCAGTTGTTAAATAATGATTCTATTTTGCTGTTGTTTTTTATTTTGTAGACCATGATTCTTTCTTCCTTTGTTGTTTCAGCTATTAAGTACTTATTATTTTGCATATTGTATTGCTAACATACTTCAATTCCCTTTATTCTCTCTTCCTTCATAAATACTGACTCGTATTGCTTTAGCCCAAACCTACGTACAAAAAGCTCACATTTACACAGGAATATATAGTACGGATTTAATCCCTCTGCAAACAGGCTCTCGAAATTCCCTTGTCCTTTAGAGATAATCATATCCGCTTCAAACAAGGCTTGTTTAGCTTCCTCACTAAGTAGCTTTATAACCGTTCCCGGAGCACCGTTACCATTACCTATACAAGTCACAATATCCGTGAGACCAACCTGTTTTGCATCCTCTATGGTTGCATCATTAATAACATTTTGACCTCGTACAATTACTGTGATTTTCAACTTGGGATATTTATCTTCTATGCACTTAATAAATATTTTATCTAGCAATATTTCGCCACAATTATCTGT
>JAGALE010000145.1 GCA_017625335.1 Lachnospiraceae bacterium | reverse complement strand
TCTAATGCATCTGCATTAGAGCTTTTATGGTTTTTGCTTATTAAAACTTGAAGTGTTTTTGGATAAAAACATATAGTATTTCTGCGCTTAAATATTTTTGTTTGAAGCTTTTACATCAATATAGAAAATTCTACAATCTTGAGAAGAATCTCCTGCCTGTGCTTTGGCTGTGATGAAAACAGTTCATAAGCTTTTAGTGGGATATTATTATTCGTACTATTAGTAGTCTCGACAACATCGTAGCCCTCAGGATTATATTCGTCTAGCTTTTCTAATAACTGAGTTATAGGCACTTGCAATCCTATGGAGATTTTGTATAAAGATTCGATAGAAGCATTCTTTTCTCCGCGCTCTAGTTGTCCTATGTAGGTTGGATGAAGATCTGCCAGCTCGGAAAGCTTTTCCTGACTAAGCTTTTTCTTTTTTCGATAATATTTTATTCTTTGTCCTAAAATTTCTGAAATAGTAATCAAAAGAATCACTCCTTAACAATAAAACATAAAAGATATAGGTGGCACTATCGCATGTACAACTTATAAGAAAATGAAAAATGTAATTAAAGAAAATATCAAAACTTGAAGCAAATCCAATACTATAGTGTAGAAAAATCATCTGATAAATTCATTTAGATACTATCGTATATAAAACACAAAATAAACAGATTAAAGTAAACTTATACAAGTAATTATGTACCATAAGCAAGAAAAATATTCAAAATAGTGTCTTGCGTATACTTTTTTTCATAGAAGCAAAAAAAACGACAAAAATTCATATATATATGCATAAAAATGCAACATTTAATTCAAATCAAGCAAAGTCTATTGACACTAAAAAATCAGAAGAGTATACTAAAGGCGTTAAACTAAACACATAAGAAGGAGGGTATTAAGAATGAGAAAGTTCTTAACAAAGAGTTTGGCAGCATTAGCTACTGCAGCATTTGTATTCTGTGCACCAGTTGCAGCAGAGGCAGCAGATAGCTATGGCGATAACGAGGCAGCTGTACTTGAGTGGATTGCTGCTAATGCTGAAGGTGGCGAAGATTCTACTGCATACAAGGTTATGGCAGATCAGTTTGCATACACAAAGGCAGACGTTACTGCTGACCAGGCTGCAACAATTAAGGAGAACATCAAGGCAGTTAACGAGATGAAGGATGCAGAGAATACTGCAGAGAATCAGCTTAAGTTACTTGAGCATGTTCAGGAGGCAGCTAAGGCTGCAGGTGGTAATGCAATCGCATTAAGCGATAGCGAGTCACTTGAGTCAAGTGTTGCATTCGTAAGATTCGATGAGGAGAATCCAAAGGTTATCGTAGAGGTTCAGATGGTTGATTCTAAGGACGAGGTTGTTCCTTACGAGGAG
The DNA here is from genome assembly GCA_017625335.1 of Lachnospiraceae bacterium. GTDB lineage: Bacteria > Bacillota > Clostridia > Lachnospirales > Lachnospiraceae > Coprococcus_C. The sequence continues at coordinate 12,986 of JAGALE010000145.1, read as the reverse complement.
ACTACAATGCTTACAATCGAAGGTGAGCAGTATCCTATCGTAGCAGGTGCTACTGTTACTGAGGAGGAAGAGGGCGTTAAGGAAATCGATGGTACTAAGTACCAGGTTAACGCTGACGGTACATTCTACAATGTATCAGAGGTTGATGTAGTTTACTTTACACACGTACAGAACAAGGGTGATATGGACCCTGTTAAGAACGGTAAGATGTCAGGTACTCAGGGCGAGTCAAAGAGACTTGAGGCTATTACTATCGACTTAGAGGGTAATGAGGACCTTGGAATTACATACACTACTCATGTTCAGAACTATGGTTGGTTACCATGGTCATCAGAGGGTGAGGCATCAGGTACTCAGGGCGAGTCAAAGAGACTTGAGGCTATTCAGATTAAGCTTACAGGTGCAGCAGCTGAGAACTACGACGTATACTACAGAGTACACGCACAGAACTACGGTTGGTTAAATTGGGCTAAGAATGGTGAGAAGGCTGGTACAGCTGGTTACTCAAAGAGACTTGAGGGTATTCAGATTGTAGTTGTGTCTAACAAGGTAGAGAAGTTTGATCCAAGCGCTTACGAGTTTGAGTGTGATGAGGAGAAGGCTTTCATCGAGAAGGAAGGTTCAGCTTCAGATGCTCCTGAGACTGCAGTTCCATCTGTAATGTACAAGACACATGTTCAGCAGGATGGTTGGCAGAATTGGGTAATGAACGGTACAGTATCAGGTACTGAGGGACGTTCATTAAGACTTGAGGGTATCAACATTAAGCTTACTAACAAGGACTATGAGGGTGGAATTAAGTACACTACTCACGTTCAGAACATCGGATGGCAGGATGCTGTAGCTGATGGTGCTATGGCTGGTACTGAGGGTCAGTCAAAGAGACTTGAGGGTATTAGAATTGAGCTTACTGGTGAGATGAGCAATCAGTACGATGTATACTACAGAGTACACGCACAGAACTACGGCTGGTTAGGCTGGGCAAAGAACGGCGAGGATGCTGGTACAGAGGGTCTTTCAAAGAGACTTGAGGGTATCCAGATTGTACTCGTTAAGAAGGGTGAGGCTGCTCCAGCAGCAACATTTGAGGGAATTACTTCAGATGATGAGAGACCTTTCGTTAAGTAAGATATAGAAATCTAGTTAATAGGGCCGGTAACATATAATTGCCGGCCTTATTTTAACTAAAAGGATGAACTCGAATATAATAGACAATATATTGAACAGATATACTTAGTACAAATTAGAAAATAAAAAATTATTAGACAGACCTAATTCGTAATAAATTAGCTAATAACAATTTATAAGATAGATATAATTCGTATATAAATTAGAAAACAATAGGAGGGAAGGAATTATGAATAAGAAGAACCGTATTATGAAGATTTCTATATTCGTAGCTATGGTTTTTTTGTTGTGCTTAATTCCTATAAAATTATGTCCTCGTGCAGATATAAATGGAGCAGAAAGTCAGGTAATAGGTGCAGCCTGCAGTACGTTTTACTACAATGGAGAGTATTATGTAGCAGATGCAGCCTACGTAAACCAGCTTATTAATGCGTTAGATTCACAGTATGACTTAACTGAGGCTCAGGCAAGTATATGCGTGGACTATATATATAATAATGTAGGCTATGCCATAGAGGCAGGATATCTTGTTAAGGTTGAGGATCCTAATGCAGATGAGGATTCCACATCAGGAGACACTGCAGATGGAGACACTACAGATGGAGGTCTAACAGATGAGGGTAAGGAAGAGCCTGATAATTCGCAGGCAGGAACAACCCAGCAGGGTGGCAATCAGGGATCAGCATCTGGTCAGACAGGCTATTATTCAGAGGGTGAGATAGTAGAAATAGATGAGGATAGTAGCAAGAAAACCAAGGAAGAGGCAATTAAGGAAGCTACAGATTTTGCCTCAACTATGGGAGTTATAATCAAATACGATAATGGTAAAGAGGGAATTACAATTACTGATAAGTCAGGTAATGTGCTTATATCAACCAGAGAGGCAATTAAGAACACAGGCTTTAGATTAAACTCTATAGTGATATTCGCAGTGTTACTAGTGTTGGCGGTATCAGGAATGATAGCAGTTGCTAAGAAATTCAATTTACTAGAGGATAGAAACTCTTATGAAGAAACAGAGCAAATTTAAGAGAATAATAGAATACATCTATATTCCACTGCTTTTGGCAGCATGTGGCTTCGGTATAATATACCTGACACTAAAGCCTGTCTTAGAGATGGTAAGCAGCGTGTCGGGAATGGTAATTACCCAAAGCGTTCCGGAGTTTAAGACCACATTAGGCAATATATATGATGAAAACAGTAACCCTGCAACAGAGGGAACACTTAGTGCGGAGGATATAGAATTCCCTACCTACGAAACCTGCTACGGTTGGGTTAGCTGTGACAAGCTAGGGGTCAATGCACCTATATTCTGGGGAGACTCTGAAAGAGTATTCAGAGAGGGTGTAGGACAGTACATAGGAAGCTTTCTTCCGGGATACGATGGAGTGATACTACTTGGAGCTCATGACTCTATGTACTTTGAGTCACTTGAGTTTGTGGAAATTGGTGATGAATTTGTTGTTAAAACAAATTATGGAATATACACCTACAAGGTTACTAAAACCAAGGTGGGAGATGATAAAGATAGCCAGGTATATGATGAATTAGCAGGTAAGGAAGAGCTGGTAATGTACACCTGCTATCCTTTTGGCGCCCTAATCGGTGTAAAGGACCAACGATTCTATGTATTTGCAGAAAAGGTTACCGGTCCTGAGGTTGTTAAGGAATAAGAAGAGGTGTTGATATGATGTCCGAAAAACGTACAGAAACAGTAAGACATATAGTGGCAATAATATTCTCATTTCTCCTTACCCTTTGTCTTGCGGCAATTTTCGTCCTTATAGGATGCAAGCTTGGAATATTTAATGAGAAGATAATATTAAGCCAGTTAGATAAAACAGATTATTCGAATAAGGTGCATGAGGCCATAAGCAGTAATGCGGCTGAATATATGATGCCATCAGGATTGCCAGAGAGCATATTAGATGGTGTTATAAGCAAGGCTGATGTTAAGAAGGACTGCCGTAATGCAGTAACTATGAGCCTTAAGGGACAGGGCTACAATCCAAACTTCTCTGGTCTAGAGGATAGATTCAATGAGAATGTGGAGAAGTACATGTCTGATAATGGCATAGTTGTAGAAGCGGGTACCGAAGATGGAATCAATGAGCTTTTGGAGGAGATAAAGGCTGAGTATAAGAGATGCTTAACATTTCCTTTTATAAAGTATTTTGTAAAATATCAGAGTGCATTCAATAGATTTTTTATATTCGCAGTAGCACTTTTGATGGCGCTTACAGTGTTGATTGGCTGGATGCTTATGAAGATGCAGCGATGGCCACACAGAGGAGTAAGATATATAAGCTACTCTACACTAGCTACAGCTATAATGCTTGGTGTGCCGGTTGGGGCACTTATGGTGTCAGGAGTGCACAGGAGAATCAATATATCACCGGAGTATCTGTATGACCTTATTACAGGTGTGCTTGGTGTGGATTTGATAGTGTTTATGGTATTGGTGTTTGTGTGTATAGGTATATTCGTAGCTGAGCTACTATACATAGAAAAGCTTAAGAAGGTTGCTACTAAGCTAAGAAAGAGAAGCCGGAGAAGAGAATAATGGAAGTATGGGATATTCACAACCACATATTATTTGGAGTTGATGATGGAGCTCACAGCTTAAATCAGGCTCTTAGAATGCTGGATATAGCCTACGAGGAAGGTATAAGAAACATAATACTAACCCCTCATAGTCATCCTAGATTTAAGAAGGCTAACGTGGCAAGATTTAGAGAGGCATATAGGGAGCTTGAAGCTGAAGTCAAGAAGAGGTATGAAGGCCTAAGGCTTTATCTTGGTTGTGAGGTATATTATGGAGACAGAACCCTAGAGAAGCTGAAGGAGGGCTCAGCCATTCCTATGGCAGACAGCAGATATGTGTTGCTAGAGTTTGATACCTATGATCCTATAGAAAAGCTTAAGAAGGCTGTTACAGAGATGCTTAGCAACAAATACAAGCCTATACTTGCTCATATAGAAAGATATGACTGCCTCTTAGATGATCCTAATGAGGTTGACAGCCTGATAGATATGGGCGCATATATCCAGATTAATGCAGGTAGCGTTATGGGTAACTCGGGACTTGGAATTAAGAGATATACCAGGAAGCTGCTTAAGGAGCAGAAGGTACATTTTATAGGTACTGATGCTCACAAGGACGACAGAAGAACCCCTCATATCAGCAAGTGTGTAAGGTATGTGGGTAAGAAATACGGAGCCGATTATGCGGATAGGATATTTATGAAGAATCCGCAGGCAATTATAAATAATCAAGAGATTGAGGAGACGCTATGAAGAACGAAGAAATGGAAATAGACTTGCAGGAGATATTATATGAGTTGCTGGGTAACCTGCATATCCTTATACTGGCAACCTTAATAGGGGCACTAGGAATGTTTTATGCCAGCAGTGAGCTGATGGATAAGAAGTTTCAGTCCTCCACAAGCCTATATGTTATAAAGCAGCAGGACGATCAGACAGTTACTTACTCTGACCTTCAGACAGGTAGTCAGCTTACTAAGGACTACGCACAGCTTATAGTGAGTAGAAAGGTAACCAGTCAGGTTATAGCCGACCTTGATCTGCAGAATACATATCCTGACATGATAGACATAACCTCAGATGATTTGGCTAAGATGATAACTGTTACCACACAGCAGGATACCCGTATCCTTAAGATTACAGTAACAGATACAGACCCTGTGAGAGCACAGGATATAGCTGATGCAGTGAGAGAGGTGGCAGCGGAGCGTATATATAGCGTTATGGACATAGAATCTGTAAATGTTGTAGATTACGCCAACCTACCTGAGTCACCTGTCAGTCCTAACAAGATGAAGAATGTTCTTATAGGTGGAATATTAGGCTTCTTAATAGCGGCGGTTATAATCGTTGTGCTTCACCTTATGGATGATACTATTGTATCAGTGGATGATGTACAAAAGTATCTGGAGATTTCAGTTCTTGCTTCTATACCGTTTTACGATGGAGAGAAGACAAGTGCTAAGAAAAAGAGAAGCAAGGCAAAGCAAAAGGCTTAGGTAACTGTTAGTAAATAATATAGAAAGCATATAGATTTATATAGATAGGTGTAAAAATGCAAAGTATTACTATAGAAAAATTCGATAAATTACCATATTCCCTAGAGGAAGCATACAACAGCCTTAGAACTAATATATGGTTCTGCGGAAAGGACATAAAGGTAATAGGTGTTACCAGCTGTATGCCTAATGATGGAAAAAGTAGCGTATGTATGAACTTAGGCAGAGCAATGGCTGAGGCAGGTAAGAAGGTGCTGCTTATAGATGCCGATATGAGAAAGTCAGTATTGGTAGGTAGACATAGGGTGGAGAATGCAATCAATGGCTTATCTCACTTCCTGTCAGGGCAGAAGGAGCTTGAGGAGGTTTTATGTGAGACTAACATAGAGAACTTCCACATGATAGTGGCAGGTCCTGTGCCACCTAATCCATCAGAGTTATTGGGATCAGATACATTTAAGGCAATGATAGATGCATTAGATGAGTATTACGACTATATCATTATAGACACACCACCTCTAGGAAGCGTTATAGATGCGGCAGAGATATCAAAGGTGTGTGATGGAATATGTCTGGTTATATCTGCAAACGCAGTAAGCTACAAGCTGGCACAGAAGGTTAAGGACCAGCTAGAGAAGACAAACTGTCACATATTAGGAGTTATACTTAACAAGGTTAAGATTGGCAACAGAGGTTACTATAGCAGATATTACAGCAAATATTACGGAAGATATTACGGCGGATACTACGGCGGAGATTATTACGGAAAGCCTGCCGAGGAAGAACAGGTGGATGTAGATGAAGATTAAGATAACAGCAGGATTAGTGATAATCACAGTTATACTAAGTGTTCTATGTCTTAGTACCTATATGATGTCAGATAGAATAGCTCCTGAGATAACTGTACCTAGTGCAGATATTACCTACGAGGAGGGAACTGACAAGGCTAAGCTCTTAGAGGGTGTGGAGGCTATAGACGATATAGACGGTGATATATCAGAACAGGTTAGAATATATGACATATCAGTAGTGGAGAATGGTGAGAGAGCCATGATTACATATGCAGTGTATGATGATAGCTACAACTTGGCTAAGGCATACAAGGTAGTGGATTATGTGCCAGCTTATGTGCCGCCGGTGGAGGAAGAGACAGAGGACGTAGAGGAGACTGAGTCTGAGACCACAGAGGAGGCTAAAAAGGAAGAGGCTAAGGCAGAGACTACTGAGGAAGCTAAGAAGGAAGAGGCTAAGGCAGAGACTACAGAGGAAGCCAAGAAGGAAGAGACTAAGGCTGAGACTACAGAGGAAGCTAAGAAGGAAGAGGCAAAGACTGAGACTACAGAAGGATCCAAGAAGGATGATGAGACTACAGAGGCAGTAGCTCCTGATGAGGATGATTATCCAGCCCTTGTGGTAGGTGAAAAGCCTGTTATGAGACTTCGTACCAATGTAATCAGGGTGACAGAGAGGGGAAGCTTTGATCCTTTGGATTATGTGGATACAGCTATAGACGATGAGGATACAGTGGAGTACTTATTCTCCGCTATGCAGCTAGAGGGAGACTACGATACTACAAAGCCGGGAGAGTATCAATTGACATATTACTGTATGGATTCAGATGGACATAAGAGTAATATGTGTGAGTTTACGTTGATAGTTACTGAGAGGAAGTAATAAAGATTTGCTTTGATACCAACAACAGTCTGATGACGTTGATGGGTGTGTTGAGAGAAGGTAGTATATGAATAAGCAAAAGAGAGCCCTATTGCTTATGGCCATAGATGTATTGGTTATTAATCTTACATCTGTATTAGCTTTAACTCTAAGGTTTGATTTTAAATTTAATAATATTACGCCACATTTCTTGGATAGATTCATGGTGTATATGCCTATTAATATAATCTGCACAGTGCTTATATTCGCAGGCTTTCATCTATATAGCAGTTTGTGGGCATTTGCAGGAGCTAATGAGCTATGGAATATATTCATGGCATGCTTTATAGCTACTGGTGCGGAATTCCTAGGCATGACAGCACTAAGTCTTAGAATGCCATACAGCTACTATCCAATTACATTTATGGTGCTGCTAATTATCACCATGTGCGTAAGATTCTCTTACAGACTTCTAAGGCGTTGGAAGAGAGAATACAAGCTTCGCAAGGAGAGTACTGTAAGGCAGAATGTTATGATAATCGGCGCAGGGGATGCAGGTAAGGTTATCATAGATGAGATACAGAAGAGTAAGCACTTGGATTATCATGTTAGATGCATAGTGGATGATGATGCTTCAAAGCATGGAAGATATGTAAATGGTGTGCCAATAGTTGGTGGAAGAGAAGCTATAGCCGAAAAGGCAGAGGAATATAACATAGATATAATTATGTTGGCTGTGCCATCACTTACACCAAAGGATAGAAAAGAAATATTAGACATATGCCAGAATACAGGCTGTGACATGAGGATACTTCCGGGTGTGTATCAGTTAATCAATGATGATGTATCCATAAGCAAGCTTCGTAAGGTAGAGATAAGCGACCTTCTAGGCAGAGACCAGGTTAAGGTTGATGTGGATACAATTATAGGATATGTGAAGGATAAGGTTGTTCTTGTAACCGGTGGAGGTGGCTCCATAGGTAGTGAGCTATGTAGACAGATAGCGGCTCATAAGCCAAGACAGCTTATAATCTTCGATATATATGAGAATAACGCATACGATATACAGCAGGAGCTTGTAAGAAGGTATCCTGAGATTAATCTTACAGTGCTTATAGGCTCTGTAAGAAATACCCACAGAATACAGCAGGTATTTGCTCAGTACAAGCCTGACATAGTATATCACGCAGCGGCTCATAAGCATGTTCCTCTTATGGAGAACAGCCCTAATGAGGCTATCAAGAATAATGTATTCGGAACATGGAAGACTGCCAGGGCAGCCATGGAGCATGGAACAAGTAAGTTTGTTCTTATCTCCACAGATAAGGCGGTAAACCCAACTAATATTATGGGTGCGTCAAAGCGTCTATGTGAGATGATTGTTCAGATGTTTGATAAGGAATCTAAGACGGAGTTCGTGGCAGTACGCTTCGGTAATGTTCTAGGCAGCAATGGTAGTGTTATACCACTTTTTAGAAAGCAGATAGAGGAGGGTGGACCGGTTACGGTTACCCATCCTGATATAATTAGATACTTTATGACCATACCGGAGGCGGTGGCCCTAGTGCTTCAGGCAGGAGCCTATGCAAAGGGTGGTGAGATATTCGTCCTTGATATGGGAGACCCTGTTAAGATAGATGACTTAGCACGTAAGATGATTCAGCTATCAGGATATACCCCTGATGTAGATATAGAAGTAAAGTATACAGGACTTCGTCCAGGAGAGAAGCTCTATGAGGAGATGCTTATGGAGGAGGAAGGTCTTACCGGTACGGAAAATGAGCTGATACATATAGGTAGACCTCTCAGGTTTGATATAGGACAGTTTAAGCAGCAGCTAGATGAGCTTAAGTTCGCTTGTGAGAAGGATGATAAGGCTATTAAGCAGGCTGTAGCTAGGATTGTTACTACATATAGGATAGACGGTGACCTAATTCCAGAGGCAGCAGCTACTGAGGTGGAAGAAGAGGACACATATTCTGTAGCACATGCTGGACAGGTATCTTAGAACTGCTTGATATTGCTACTAGATGATAAGGAGACTTACAAGGTCTCCTATTATCACGTATGAGGGAATAATATGGAATTTACAAGATTTGACAAAAGAATATGGTTAGCTAGTCCCACTATGCATGGGGATGAGCAGCTATACGTTAAGGAAGCATTTGACACTAATTGGGTATCAACAGTAGGAGAAAACCTTAATCAGCTGGAAAAGGGTATAAGTGAGTATGTTGGTTGTAAGGGAGCAGTGGCTCTCTCAGCAGGAACTGCAGCACTTCATCTTGCACTAAAGCTTGCAGAGGTTAAGGAGGGAGATGTGGTGCTATGTTCAGATGTAACATTCTCAGCTACAGCTAATCCTATAACCTATGAGAAGGCTACACCAGTCTTCATAGACAGTGAGAGAGATACCTGGAATATGGATCCTGAGGCTTTGCAGAAAGCTTTTGAGAAGTATGATGGCAAGGTGCATGAGGATGGTATGCTATACCCTGTGCCTAAGGCTGTTATGTTGGTCCACTTGTATGGAGTACCTGCTAAGATAGACCAGATTAAGGCAATATGCGAAAGGTACGGAGCAGTGCTTATAGAGGATGCAGCAGAATCCCTAGGGGCAACCTATAAGGGAGTGCAGACAGGAACGTACGGAAAGTATAATGCCATAAGCTTTAATGGTAATAAGATAATAACCACATCAGGTGGTGGAATGCTTCTAACAGATGAGGTGGAGGCTGCTAATAAGGCAAGATTTTGGTCTACTCAGTCTAGAGAGGGATATCCTTGGTATCATCACCTAGAGGTAGGCTATAACTATCGTATGTCTAACATCATAGCAGGTGTGGGAAGAGGTCAGCTACTTCACTTAGATGAGCACATCGCTAAGAAGAAGGATATATATATGAGATATAAGGAGGGGTTTAAGGACTCACCTGTGAGTATGAATCCTTATATGAATGATACAGAGCCTAACTTCTGGCTATCCTGTATGCTGATAGATGAAGAGGCTATGTGTAAGCAGGATAGAAGTCTGGTAGGGGATGAAAATCCTATGGCTACTGAGACAACTTACGTAAGTGAGGCTGGTAAAAGCTGTCCTGATGAGATAAGAGAGTTTTTAGCTAAGTATAATGTGGAGTCACGCCCTATATGGAAGCCTATGCATATGCAGCCTGTGTTCGCTGGCTGTGATTATGTAAGTGCAGGTGACGAAGTGGGAATGGATATATTCCAGAGAGGTTTGTGTCTGCCAAGCGATATTACTATGACCCCAGAGGAGCAGGACGTAGTGATAGAGATGGTGAAGAAGTGTTTTGAGTAGAGGAAATGAGCGATATGGAGCGAAAGATAGGAATATATGAAAAGTTTATAAAGAGGTTCTTAGACATAGTGCTTTCGCTTGTAGCTATTATACTGTTAAGCCCGGTTATGCTGATAACTGCTATATTGGTAAGAGTAAAGCTGGGAAGTCCGGTAATATTCACTCAGGAAAGGCCTGGAAAGATAGATAAGAAAACTGGTAAGGAAAAGATATTCAAGATGTATAAGTTCCGTTCTATGACAGATGCAAGGGATGAGAATGGCAATCTGCTTCCTGATGATGTTAGACTTACAAGCTTTGGCAGGAAGTTAAGGTCTACTAGCTTGGATGAGTTGCCGGAGTTGTTCAATATACTTAAGGGGGATATGAGTATCGTGGGACCGAGGCCACTGTTGGTACAGTATCTTCCATTATATTCTGAAAAACAACGACATAGACATGATGTAAGACCGGGGTTTACAGGTCTTGCGCAAGTGAGTGGAAGAAATTCAATTAGTTGGAAAGAAAAATTTGATTGGGATATAGAATATGTGAACAAGATATCATTTATCGGTGATTTATCAATAGTTTTTAGGACAGTAGCGGTTGTGTTAGGTAGAAGCGGAATTAGTAGTGATACTTCAGAAACGATGGAGGATTTTACTGGTGAATAATAGTATAGAAATAGATTTGAATAGATTGCAAACTCCATATTATTTGATTAGCGAAGAAGTATTAAGTGATAATATTAAATCATTTCAAGGCGCACTGAATCAGTTGTGGCCTAATTCTTATTTGAGTTATTCGGTTAAAACAAATTCACTCCCATGGCTTTTATCCTATATAAAAGAAAAACAAATTATGGCAGAAGTTGTTTCGGATGAAGAGTATCAATTAGCGAAATTGAAGGGATATAAGGATTGTGAGATTGTATTTAATGGTCCAATAAAGGGAGAGATAATTTTTAGAGAAGCATGCATGAATGGCGCATATGTAAATCTTGATTCTAAAAATGACATTAAATTAATAAAGAAATATGGAAAGAAAAATACTAATGTCGGTATTCGTGTTAATGTTGATCCGTCTGTTTTTGATGAACGGGATATAGGTTACGCAAGAGATGGTTTCAGATTTGGATTTTCAGAAGAGAGCGGAGAATTGTCAGAAGTTATAAGTGTAGTTAAGGATGTATGTGGAGAAAATAGGTTAGGTTTACATATGCATTGTAATAGTATTACTCGTAGTAAGAGTGTATATGTAGAGTTGGCAAAATATGTGGTAAATATAATAAAAAAATACAAATTCACACCTTCTTTTATTGATATGGGTGGAGGGTATTTTGGTGGTGTTCCTGGTAAGACAACTGCATATGAGTACATAAAAGCGATCAAAGATGAGTTGTTGGATATTATTAATCCGGATGAAACAAAATTAATTATTGAACCGGGGTCTGCAATTATTGGTTCTGCTGTTGATTTACATACTTCGGTGGTGGATACAAAAGATACACCAAAAGCAAGAATAGTAACTACAAATGGTAGTAGAATTCACATTGATCCTTTGTGGAAAAAGAATAATTATTTGTATACAATTAATCAAACAGAGTCAAAAGAAATAAAAGATAGACAGGTTATATGTGGATACACATGTATGGATCATGATAGATTGATGATAATTGAGAACCAACCAGAATTGTGTGTAGGAGACGAGATAGTGTATCGTAGAGTTGGTGCATATTCGATGACGTTTGGCGGAATGTTTATTAACTATTATCCTGATGTATATGTTGATGATGGTAAAAAAGTTATTAAAGTAAGAACTAAAATTAATGTTAATGATTACGATTCGTTGCATTCGTAATATCTTAACTGAAAAAAGGCAGAGGATATAATTATGAATATTTTAATGTGTAGTGTTGGACGAAGAGGAGAGTTGTTGAAAAATTTTAAGGCTAGTATGAGTATGGGAGGAAAGATTGTTGCGACTGATTTAAGTCCGTATGCTCCAGCTTTGTATTTTGCAGATAAGCAGTATCTTGTTCCAAGGATAGATGCTTCGGATTATATTGATACTATTATTGATATTTGTAAGAAAGAGTCTATCAATGTGATTACAACATTTATAGATCCGGAAATAGAAGTACTTGCCTTGAATAGAGAGAAATTTGAACAAATAGGTGTAGAAGTGCTTGCTCCATATGAGGAAAGTGCAAAAATATGTTTCGATAAATATTTGATGTACAAACATCTTAAAGATAATGGGATTTCTACAGTTAAAACATGGGGAAATATTGAAGAATTTGAAGATGCATTTAATAAAAATGAAATTAACTTTCCTGTGTTTGTAAAACCTAGGACAGGTAGTGGTAGTGTGGGTGCAAGAAAAGTATTTAGCTATGAAGTTTTGGTAGAGTCAGTGAAAGAAAATCCGGAACTTATTATTCAAGAATTTATGGATTGTGAAGATATGGATGCTGATGTTTACGTTGACACAATTACTCACGATGCGGTTGCGGTATTTTGTAAAAAGAAAATTGAAACAAGAATAGGTGGAGCAAGTAAAACCATCTCATTTAAAGACGAAAAGCTATTTGGTTTTATTTCAGAAATTGTAAAAGCGTTTAAATTTAATGGCCCTGTAGATATGGATTTCTTTTATAAAGAAGGAAAATATTACTTGTCAGAAATCAACCCGAGGTTTGGAGGCGCATATCTTCATGCGTATGGTGCGGGCGTTGATTTTATTAATATGATAGAAAATAATGTCTTAGGTAAAGTCAATCCTAATTCAGTTGGATGCTATGATGAAAATGTTGTAATGATGATGTATGACAGCGTTGTAATTCGTAATGTAAATGA
>JAGALE010000144.1 GCA_017625335.1 Lachnospiraceae bacterium | reverse complement strand
GAGGATAAAAAGAGTATAGCAGTAGATAGCGAAACCATGCAAGTATTATGTAATAATGGTTATATAACTAATGCACATACGGTCGAGAAAACACATTCAATAGAGGCACACAGTGGTACTAAAATCAATAAACTAAAACTAAGAGACTTTGATAGATTAAATGTAATACATATGACAAATAAGGACATTGAGGATAAATCCACTGGAAGATGCAAACTAACAGAGATTGTATTAGGTAAATACAATAGAATATGTAAGTTAGTATATACATATAAAGATAAGCAATACACTATTAATATTGGTGATATATCAAAGTATGATGATACGAGAGTTATTGATACAAATACTGGTAGACAAGTACACTTAATACAGCGTACATTTAGAATAAACACTGATATAGGTGATAAGTTCAAAGGTAGAAGAAATTTTACACTTGGACAGTTAATGGGAACACCTATGTATACTTTAATATTAGGGTTCAATACAGATGCTGATATGGTAAAAGAATTACTTGGTAATAAAGTAAAGATTACATTAAGTGAATCAAGACAAACAGATGATACTTATAATGATGAAATTGAAAAGTTGATGGAGTCAATGAAAAATAATGTGAGTATCATAAATTCAAATACTAGGCTCGAGTTTTTATATGCTATAAACACTGTTGGTAAACATCATAAGCTTAGTTGTAATTATTATCTAGTAAAAGATAGCAATGATAACACATATTTATTAAGTTCAGACAATATGATAACATCTAAATTATATAAAAATGGAGATTTTTCACAATTAAAAGAAGTGAATGTAGCAGTAAATTGGATAAATGTAACCAATAAGTATAATATAGATACACAGGAATATAGTATAATTAGAGAAATTGATGAAGATAGTAGACGTGCAGCATTTATGAAATTAGGAGAATAAACATGGAACAGATAGTTAAAGAACTTCAAGAATTATTAGATAAATACAACTTAACAATAGATGATGCAGTAAGAATATACAAAGAACATACTAACAAAAAGATTAAACCAAGGAAGATTCAGCACTATGCTACTGGAGGAATGTGGTGTTACTTTGTTAAAGATGAAAGAAATCCATGTGGTTGTGGTTCTAACTGTTATCATAAAGAGTATGATACAGATGCTAACATAATATACTGTGTATGTAACGCATGTAATAGTGAAATATATACAGTTAAAGATGAATATACAAAGAATGATTTATCTAAGGGTACTTGGATATAAATAAAAGGCAGTTTGCAGTTTAATGTAGACTGCCTTTTATTTTATATAAAAAATAAATTAAAAATTTCAATTTTTATTGACAAATTATACTAAAAATTATATAATATGTATATACAATAATGAGAGGAGGATGTTATGGCATCAAAATTAAATGAAATAAGAAAAATTTTAGGGTTAAAACCTGACTGTAGCCTTGCAGAAGTAGTAATTACACCTGCTATGGCAACAGAGCTAATCAAGTTTAACACTAAGAATAGAGCAAGACACAGAGGTAGAGAAAAAGAATACACAGCTGATATGAGAGAAGGCAAATTTTGTGTATCAGAATCTATGATTGGATTCAACAGTGAAGGAGAGTTGACAAACGGACAAGGTAGATTATATTCTTGTATTGAATCTGGAACAGCCTTTACATCAGTAGTTTATCTTAAACTTGAACAGAATTTACATATGGACACAGGCAGAACACGTAGGACAGTTGATAACATCAAACTGTCTGAAGCTTTGGTTGGTGTTTGTAATGATTCTGGTGATACAATTATGAGTGTTAAAACATTACTTAGGATTGCTCGTGGAACATCTCGTGTTAGGGATGAAGAAGTAATTGAATTTTGTAAGAAGCATGCAGCTATAATTGATAAGGCTTATGGTGCAGGATTACTTAATCTGCACGGTGGAAAGAAAGCAGTATTTAAGTCCAGTATTGCTAGTGCATTTTTAATTGCTGCTATAAATGGAGTAGATTTTAATGATTTACTTTACATTAGAAACTTATTAACAGATGGTATGTCTATTAACAGTAGAGATAAAATCATTTTGAATTTTAGGGATAAAGCATTTGAGTTGCATGGAACTGAAACATCTTCTGTAAGAAAACAGTTGTATTTGGGATTACAGTATACTATATACTGCTATGTAAACAATAAGAAGACTACTAAAATCGTAGTAGATAGCGAGTATTATCCATTATAATTAAGAAGGAAGGATAAGGTTGTGAACATTAAGACATTCGAAATTAACGGTAACAATAGAATAATTGTAAACGGTACGAAAATAATGTGGGCAACCTTATCCGATATTGAAACAATAGGGAGTCCAGAGTTAACATATAGAGAGAAATTTGAAGTATTTGTAAAAGCCAAAGAAAATAATACGGAGCCACCAAGATATATAGTAGAAACAGATAAGAAAAAGAACAATAAAAAGAGAAATAGAACACAAGCATCTAATGATGTTGAAATAGATACATTTACAATAGTATATGAGTTACTTGATGAATATATAAGTAACAAGTCAAAAGAGATATATGCAAAGTATAAAAAATATATGTGTGCAGATGTAGAGGATATTAAATCAGAACTTCAGTTATACATATATGATAAAGTAGAACACCTTAAGGGTACAAATAGAGCATTTAGACAAACTGCAATAAACACATTTACATATAACTTAAATAGAGATGTTGAAAAAGCATTTATAAAGAAACTGTCAGGATACACTTACGGTTTAGATATGAATTCAGTTCTAGATAATGTTAATTCATATAAGGAAATACACGCAGGCAAATGTTTAGATATATCGGATATAAAAAAGGAGATTGTTACTTTAAATAATACTAGGGTACTTAGACATTTAAGTATAGATGAATTTGAGATACCATCATGCATTGATGGCATTGATGTTTATGAGTCTGCACTAATTACTGATGAATTAATAAAGTCCATGAGTACATTAACAATTAGAGAGCAGATAGTATTGATATACAGATTTTTATACACATTAACACTAGAACAGACAGGTAATATAATGTGTACTTCACGTGAACGTACCAGACAAATTGAAATGAGAGCACTGCACAAATTACGTCATCCAAGTAGAAGCAGAAACTTAAAGGATTACTTCGACAATGATATAGTGTATGTACACAGTGATAGTTTAGATATATACATAGACAAAGTGCTGGAAAAATATAATAAAGGTGCGGATGAGCAGGATAAGCAGGATAAGCAGGATAAGCAGAGCGGGGATAAGAATGTAAATACAGTTAAACCACTAGCTAGTAAACATAGTAAGGATAAGACTGCAAAGTACAAAGATAATAGAGCTTGTAATAATAATAAATTAACTGAGGAAGATATAAGTAGATTAACAGCTAGTGAATATAAAAATTTAGTTAAGAACATAAATTATATATGTGATATAGTTGGATTAGAAGTGGGTGCAATTGATAGTTTAACAAATTCTCAATTGAGACATTTATTAAGTACACTGACAATTAGATATAAAAGTGATATAGATAATCATGAGGCAATATTAAGAAGGCGCGAAAAAAGAAAGAGAAGACAAAGAAAATATGAAAGAAGGCAATGTACTGATAAAGAAAATCAAAAACGAAACATGGAAACATCAATATACTATATCAAAGACAATGTAGATATAGATGATGAAATGTTCACTGTAAAAACTGCTATAACTAAAGATAGTAATATCATAGCATATATAATACAAGATAGAGCATCTAAATGTCATTTTATAGATTCACAGTCATTAAAGTATTTATACAGTAAGCATAAGATAGAATTTTCAGAATTAGTAAATGGTATTGTAGTACCCTTTGGATATAAACTTAAAACATATGAATACACTGATTTTAATGCATTGTACATTAAACAAATAGTATAGTTAACAAATATTAAAACACCTAGATAAAAATAGGTGTTTTAAATTTATAATTTAGGAGATTCCTATGAAAACATATTATCATGCAACGGATTACAGTAATTTAGCATCTATATTAGATACAGGCTTAAAAGCATCCAAGATAGATGGGTTGGTATATCTAGCAAAAACAGAAGAGGATGCACTTAAATTTGTAGTATTACGAGGATATACAAAGATAGTAACATTTAAAATAAAGATTTACAAACGAGATGAAGATAAAGTAATAGAAACTTTTGACCATAATCCTAACTTCTTTAAATGTAGGTCTTTTGGTTATGTGGGAGACATAAGTCCAGATAAAATAGTACCTAGTAAAAGATATGATTTAAGTGGAGTGTGACATAACTAATAGCATAGTAATATTAAAATTATAAATATAATTTTATGATTGGAGCGAAATATTATGTGGAGCATAACAAGACAAACTAATGTAAGACCTGATTTTGAGATGGTGGAATGTATTATACATAAATTAAACTGTGAATTTGATGCCTACGACCTTTGGCATCATAGTACAGCAAGAACAGAAATGTTCGAGTTCAAATACTACTTAACATCATTACATGATGAAGCATGGGAAATACTGTTTATGGATAAATGTGTAGCATCTGGAGGTGGAGGAGTCTGGGGAGCTGATTACGATGACTTCCATGAGAGTGATTACATAACACTTACTAAAGATAATAAAGACAAAATATATGAAATGGCATACAATGGGGCAATTGGTGTTATAACAGATTTACTTAATATGATATCATATGCTCATATAGATAAATCACATAAGGAAAACTGGATAGATATAATAAATAAAGGTATTACACGTGTAGAGGAGGATAATAAACATTGATAATAATAAGTGAAGAAGAAGCAAATAAAATAATAGACAAAATAGTAAGTAATGTAATTGAGAAACTTAAAGAAGTAAAACATGGGTTAAAATTTGTATTAGACCCTAGTAATTGTGCAGATAACAATGGAAAGATAGTTAAAAACTGTGCGGTATATGGGTATAGCATTAATGATAAAAAAATTTTAAATAGAGATTTTCATATTACAGCACCTCATTCAACTATGGTAGCAATAGTACAAGAAAATTTAGATGAATATAATATAGATAATACTATAAAAATGTTGTTATTATCATTATTAAGGCAAATAAATAAAGTAGAAATAAATTATTATGACTATAGAGGACTTGATAAATTCCAAACAATAAGAAAAATATTATTGGATTTAGAGAACAGATTATCATATTTAGCATGGTATAGACATACATCTAAGAATACATATCCATTTGATATAAATAATATTATATATGAGGATGTTAATGGTAATTTTGATTTAATATTTAATACTGGAGAATTTTTAATTGA
This sequence comes from Lachnospiraceae bacterium, assembly GCA_017625335.1. Classification (GTDB taxonomy): domain Bacteria; phylum Bacillota; class Clostridia; order Lachnospirales; family Lachnospiraceae; genus Coprococcus_C. Next base: position 5,805 of record JAGALE010000144.1, on the reverse strand, counting down.
CATACTTGTGCAGACAATGACACAGTACAAAATAATATTAGTTCCAATAAATAAAAATAGTAATGATAGTATATTTATGGACTTTATATCTACTGATTATTGGAATGACAGTGTAAAACATTTAGATAGCGTACTTAAAAATTTGATATAAAGTAGTTAATATGGGAGGATAACAAATAATGGTACAGGCAAAAGCATTGAAAGAGTTAAGAAATAATGGTATTATAGTTGGTTATACACTTAAAGATGAAACTGGCAAAGAAATGGATATTAATTCAAAAGCAATTATTGATGCAATGAATAAAAAATTAATCAACATTTCTAATTTAAGAGTTAACGAATCTGGTAAATTAGTTATGATTGAAGAACAAAAAGTAAACAATGTAAATAATGCTGTTAAACCTGATGTTAAGGAACACATTATTGAAAGTATGGATGAAGACAAAGATAAAGTTGACAGAATGCATTATCTTATAGGTGTACTTAACAAGGCAAGAGAAGTTTATGAGCAAGGTACTGATGAAATAATGAGTAATTATGAATATGATAAACTCTATGATGAATTGTTGAGTATTGAAGCAGAGTTAGGTATGGCGCTTAATAATAGTCCTACACAGAGAGTAGGATATGAGGTAGTAAGTAAATTACCTAAGGAAACACACGCAACACCTATGTTATCATTGGATAAAACAAAAGATAGAGAGTCACTTGTATCATGGCTTAATGGAAAAGAAGGTATACTTTCTTGGAAAATGGATGGGCTTACAGTTGTATTGACATACGAAGATGGTAAATTGGTTAAGGCAGTAACAAGAGGTAATGGTGAGGTAGGAGAGGTTGTAACACCCAATGTTAAACAATTTAAGAATGTACCTAGACATATAGCATTTAAAGGAAAACTTGTACTTCGTGGTGAGGCTATCATAACATATAGTGACTTTGAGAAAATTAATTCAAATATAGCACTTGATGATGAGAAGTATAAGAATCCTCGTAACTTATGTAGTGGTAGTGTAAGACAGCTTGATAGTGGTATAACAGCACAGAGAAATGTAAAGTGGTATGCATTTGAGATAGTAGAAGCTGGGCAAAATAATCTAGTTCAAGACGTAGAGAAACAGTTAACATGGCTCAAATTACTTGGATTTAGTGTAGTAGAATATGAAAGTGTGACACCAGCTAATATATTACAAGCAATAGAGAGATTTTCAACTAAAGTTAAAACAAATGATGTACCTACAGATGGATTGGTACTTACTTATAAAGATAAAGAGTACGGAAAAAGCTTAGGTAGAACATCTAAGTTTCCTAGACACAGTATAGCATTTAAGTGGCAGGACGAAACAGCAATAAGTACAATTGAGTTCATAGAATGGAGTCCTTCAAGAACAGGTTTAATAAATCCTGTAGCAGTATTTAAACCTGTAGATATAGAAGGAAGTACAGTACAAAGAGCAAGTGTACATAATGTTAGTATTTTTGCAGACCTTGAACTTGGTTATGGTGACAGGGTTGAGGTTTATAAAGCAAATATGATTATTCCACAAATCAGTGATAACTTAGATAGGACAGCAACTTGTGAGATACCTGCACATTGCCCATGTTGCGGTTGTGAAACAGAAATACACGAAGACCCTAATAGTGGTGTATTAACACTTTGGTGTATGAATGCTGACTGTGATGCAAAAGGTAATAGATTATTTGAACACTTTGTTAGCAGAGATGCTATGAACATTGATGGTATTAGTAAGGCAACACTTGTAACATTTGCTGAAGCAGGTATTATAAGCGATTTAGCATCTATATTTAAGTTGGCAGAGCATCAAGACGAAATAGTTAACTTAGAGGGATTTGGGTTCAAATCATTCTATAATATGATTAATGCAATAGAGAAAGCAAGAGATGTTAAGCTGGCAAATCTTATTTATTCATTGGGAATACCTAATATTGGATTAGCTACAGCTAAATTAATTTGTAAAAACTTCGGTTACGATATGAAATCAACAGTAACAGCAACATATGACCAGTTAATTCAGATTGAAGGCATTGGAGATGTTATAGCTGAAAGCTTTGTAGATTATTTTGCAAACAGTGATAATGCAAATCACTTTGTGAGATTACTTAACGAAGTTAGATTAATAAAAGAAGAGGTTAGTACAGATACATCAATGTCAGGCGTGACAATTTGTGTAACAGGTGATGTATACATATTCCCTAATAGACGTGCTGTTAAAGAAATTGTAGAGAATATGGGTGGAAAACTGACAGGCTCTGTAAGTAGAAGTACTTCATATCTTGTTACAAATGATACTACAAGTGGCAGTAACAAAAATAAGGCTGCACAAGCTTATGGTATTCCAATTTTGACAGAGCAAGAGTTCATTGATAAATTTAACATTCAGATATAAGCTAATACATTGCAGTATTGTGCAGTATAAATAAGATATACAATGTGTATTACTAATAAAACTACCTATAACACAATTGTAGGTAGTTTTATTTATTTTAAAAATAAAATGAGAGAATACATTAATATTATAATATACAAGCTTTTATATACATAGAGACAACAGTGGAAAAAATAGGTAAGTTAATAAAAATAGTTGGTGAGGGAAAAAGATGGTATTATTAGGAAATATATTTTCATTATTAGGAAGCATTTGCAGTCTAATATCAACAAGAGCTAAAACATATAAAAATACATTATTAATTCAAACTGTAGATGCAACATTATATACACTATCATGTTTATGTTTAGGTGGATATAGTGGGGTAACTATTAATGCATGTGCGATAGTAAGAAATCTAAGCTGTGTGTTTTTACAACTAAAAAATTGGATGAAGGTATCGTTTATATTAGTAACATTTATACTTGGAGTATTATTTAGGGATAAAGAAATATACGGATGGTTACCTATAGTGGCAAGTACTTTCTACGCAATAGTGATGATTGTCACACAAGACATAAAGAAATTAAAGATAGGATTAATTATAAATAACATTCTATGGATGTTATATGAGATAGTAATATTTGATTTTGTAGGTGTAGTGTTCAAAGTAATAGCATTAACATCATGTACACAATCAATTATACAGATGAAAGGAGATAATAGCGATGACATATGATGTTGCTATTGAGCAAAGAGATATATCTAAGATAAACAAATTAAATAAGTTAAGAAATATAGAAACATTTTGGACAGATGCTTGTAAATTAACTAGAGCAGTTAAAAGTGACCATGCAATTCATAGATGGCAATGTTTAGCAGAAATAAGATTTAACGAATTAAAATGTGAGAAACTTAATGATTTCAATTATTTTAGAAATTCATTAAAAAGTGAGATTGGAAGTAGTACAATGGATTTAGTAGATAATTACATTAAAGGTATGGGCAGATTGCCTACTTACGATTTGAGTAGCTCAAATATAGATGATGCAAATTACCTTAGAAGACTATATATAACACTTAATAGCTTAGGATTAATGTAGGAGATGATTTATATGACAATGTTACCAAATGTAAAACATAGAATAGATGAGAGAATACAGCAATTAGCAGTTTTATGGGCAGAAGAACATGGAATACTAAAATATAGAATAGATGGTTGGTACATGATTTATAATGTATCATATCCTGCATACTTAAATGAACCTAGAAGAACATACCAATTTAAAATAGATTTACACACTGGAAAAACAGTAGATAGTAAACAGCTTAAGAGGTACGACCCAGATGGTGCATATAATAGACATTAATATATAGGAGGATATACAAATTATGTTATTTAAGAATAGACTAGAAAAGTTGATGTTCAATAATAAATATAATATTAGACATAAGGGAGATAAGTCAGGTGGTAGAATATATTGTATATACAACGTACCTGGTGAATTCTATAAAACAGTTTATGTAGCTAAAGGACAATCAGTAATGAGAGAATATACAGCTTGGTTACTGGTAACAAAGTTTGAAACAGCTAGTATGCCTCCTTTTGTAGAAGTTAGGGAAGCATTTTTAACTGGAGATGAATCTTTATGGTGGTGTCATGAAACACCTATAGGTAGATTCTTTAATAGCGCTGAACTCGATGCAGCAATACAACAATACAAAGCATCACGTACTAATAAAATACAAAAATTCAAATAAGTGGAGGGTAAGCATATGGCAGTATCTAAGAATACTATTCAAGCAAAGTGTATAGAGAAATTTAGAGATAAGCAGAACAGGATATATGGATATAGACTTATAGACTTAAATGGACAAACACAAGATGTTACATCTGATAATCTTAAAAATGCAATAGCTAACGGTCGTATACATGTTGTAAATTTAACATTATCTAAAGACGGTAGACTAATGGACACAAGTGAGAAACAGCTACAATCTAAGTCACTTGGTAAAGCACCTGTTATCGCTGCTAATGATTATAGTAATGTAGCTAAAGCATTCGTCCTTATTGAGAAGGAATTATTAGATATGGGGGATAGTTATGAAGAAATTGTTTCCTGTAGAACATCTGATGCTACTGGTGAGTATTTGGACGTATACGATATGAAACAATATTATACCAATCCTGAATTTAGTGATTGTAATGAGGATAAAAGTAAAATATTGGATAAATTACTGTATAAAGCATATCTATATGCATTAAAGAATAATGTAAGTATGATAAGTGATACACTGGAGGGCTTTGAAACATTTGGTTGTTATGATAGAATTGAATCTGTTATACAGTACGAAAATGCAAGTTCAATTAATGAATCAAAAATATATAAAGCATTATGTATAATATATAAATACGCTAAAGAACATAAACTTCCTAAAGATGTTATAGAGCCATTATATAGACTTTTAAATAAATTAAAGGGTACAAGTATAGAATCTATAAACATTGGATATAATATAGGCAATATATATTATAAATATCTTAATAGTGAATTATTTGGAACAATATCTAATGATGTATTTACAGTGGGTAATACAATAACAGAATATGATATTAAAGAGCACAAAGAGTATAAAGGGTATAACTACGTATTACATAAAGATATAAATAAATGTGGAGCACCTAGAATATCAATAGCAGCATTATTTAAAAATGATGATGATAATGGGAGAGTTAGGGTAGATATAAAGATTGGAAGGTATAAGTGCAAAACTCCTGACGGAGGTTGCGTAGGTATAGCAGGACACATATTGAATGTGGAATCATTTACACTAGCTAATGATGAATCTAAAATGGAAGACTATGCTAAAGCAATAGCATCAAAGTTTAACAGGCTAGCACCTAAGTTATATGATTTAGCAGACGTACATCAATCACTATATAGCAACTTAGGATATGAAAAATCATTAGAGGTAGTAAGTCTGGATGACTTAAATTCACATGGAAGATTATCTGGTAAAGAATTAGTAGACTTAACATTAAGCAGGTGGACAAAAATAAGAGGACACAGATTGACTGCTAAAACTGATAAAGTGTTATATAATAGTGATACATCATTTCATGTATTATATAAGAACAATATTAGTGATAATGGTAACGATAGAAGATTATATATTAAGTATAATGGAAAAGAACTTACATTGAAAGTATTAGATGGCGGCGATATAAATAAGGTTGTTTCAGAAAAAACAGAAGAAGTAACTGGTAGTATAGTTGACAATAGTAGTAAATTGGCAGAACTAATGGTAAGAACAATGATAGCAGTAGATGCGTGGAGAATGTAAATAAGATTAAATTAAGAACAGATTGGTATAGTGAGTACAGTAAATCCTTTTAAATAGGAGATATAACTAATAT